>DATEVP010000149.1:0-3812 GCA_035258465.1 Hyphomicrobiaceae bacterium | reverse complement strand
CTGCATGCCGTCGTGGAAATGGCCGAGGATCGGATGCCGCGGGAGCATGCACCGATGCCCGCGCGCATGCGAGCCAACGGCCCCGACCCCCGTGACGACCCGCTGGTCCAGCAGGGCGAGGCGAGCAAGTTGCGGCGTATGGTGACAGCTGCGCGTCCTGCATGGCTTCAGCGGCTGGGCGTCAAGACGGCATCGCTCCTGCCTTTCAAGAGAAAGGCGGCAAGGGCCCGGACCCCGCCGTCGTCCAAGGACGTGGTTATCGACGTGATGGTCGCCTACACGAGGAAGGCCGCTGGCAACTACGTCGCCGTCAAGCGCGATCTGATCGATCTCGCCATAGAGGAAGCCAACGAATCCTTCCGCATCAGCAAGCTCGGTCATATCAAGCTGAAGCTGGTGCATGCCTACGAAACCGATTACGTGGAGCAAGGCGAGCACTTCGAGCATCTCTATCGAATGGTCGACAGGCGCGACGGTTACATGGAGGAAGTCCACGGCTTGCGCGAAAAGCACCGGGCCGATGTCGTGGTGCTCGTGGTGGATGACCCGGCCGGTTGCGGCCTGGCCACGCGCGTGCACGCCGAGGCGGACGAGGCCTTTGCCGTGGTGCATCACGAGTGCGCCGCCTCGTCCTATTCAATGGCGCACGAAATCGGACACATCATCGGCGCGCGCCATGACCGCAACCTCGACAAGACAACGACTCCCTTCCCCTACGGCCACGGCTATGTCAACGGCACCAAGTGGCGGGACATCATGAGCTATAAGGAAAGCTGCAATGGCTGCCCGCGAGTGCCGGTGTGGTCGAGCCCCAACGTGCTCGTCAAAGGTGAACCGGCCGGTGCGCCGGATCTCGACAACGCGCGCGTGATCATGGAGCAGGCGGCGCGCGTGGCCGGCTTCCGCTGACTTGCGGCGACAGGCTCCCCACCCCTGTGCCGAGGGTGGCTCGCGCGCCCTATCCGTTCGCGCTCTCTGATGCTGGATACTATGCCGCGTTCGCGGCCGCTTCCATCTCCGTCTCCAGCAGCCGCTCGATATCCTTGATCGGCCGCGGTGGGCTGAAGAAGTAGCCCTGCATCTCCGTGCAGCCTTCTTCGCGCACCATTTCCATCTGCTCTTTCGTTTCGACGCCTTCGGCGGTGGTGGCCATGCCGAGCCCCGCCGCCATCGCCGTCACCGCGCGCACGATGTTGAGCGAGCCCGCGCCCTCGGCGATGTCCTTGACGAAGGAGCGGTCGATCTTGATCCGGTCGAAGGGGAAGCTCCTGAGGTAGCTGAGCGAGGAATAGCCGGTGCCGAAATCGTCGAGCGCGATGCGCACGCCGAGCTTGCGCAACTGGTGCAGGGTGGCGAGCGTGGCTTCGTTGTTCTGCAGCAGGATCGTCTCGGTGATCTCGAGCTCCAGGCGGTGTGCCTCGAGGCCGGAGGCGGCGAGCGCGGAGAACACCGTCTCGACCAGGTGCCGGTTCTTGAACTGCATGGCCGAGAGATTGACGGCCACCTTGACGTGCTCCGGCCAGCGGCTGGCTGCGGCACAGGCCTGGCGCAGCACCCACTCGCCGATCGGCACGATCAGGCCGGTCTCCTCGGCAAGCGGGATGAATTCGGCCGGCGAGACGTTGCCCCGCTCGGGATGACGCCAGCGCAACAGGGCTTCCATGCCGCTGATCTGGTTGCGCTCGAGATTGACCAGGGGCTGGTAGTAGAGCTCGAACTCGCCGTCGGCCAGCGCCTTGCGCAAGTCGAGCTGCAGCTTGCAGCGCGCCTGCATGTGCGCGTCCATGTCCGGCTCGAAAAAGCGGTGGATGCCGCGACCTTCGCTCTTGGCGCGGTGGAGAGCCAGGTCCGCATTCTTCAAGAGCTGGTGGGGGTCGGTTCCATCGCTCGGCGCCACCGCGATGCCGACGCTGGTGCCGACCACGACCTGCTGCCCCTCGACCTCGATCGGATCGTCGATCGCCTCGATGATGCGCGTCGCCAGCGCCGTGGCGGCGATCGGCTGCTCGGCCGCCACCTGCACGATGGAGAACTCGTCGCCGCCCGTGCGGGCAACCACATCGTCCTCGCCGATGCATCGACGCAATCGCTCCGCAACGGTCTTCAGCAGCCCGTCGCCGCCCTGGTGACCCAGCGTGTCGTTGATCTCTTTGAAGCGGTCGAGGTCGAGGCAGAGCACGGCCAGCGACCTGCCTTCCTGCGCGCTCTCCAGCGCCCGCTCGAGCCGCTCGCGCAGCAGGAGTCGGTTGGGCAGCTCGGTCAGCACGTCGTGATGCGCCATGTGGGCGATGCGCGCCTCGATGCGGCGATACTCCGTGGTGTCCTCGTGCGTCGACACCCATCCCCCGCCCGGCATCGGCTGATGCTTGATGGCGAGGATGCGTCCGTCGTTCAGCTCCCGCACCTTGGTGGACGCACGGCTGTCGGCGATCGTCTTGCCGATCTCGCGCACGTAATCGTTGGGCGCCTCGCCGCCGTGGAGGCCGTTGGCAACGCGCTGCTCGACGATGCGCGCAAACGGCGTGCCGGGCGTGGCCAGCTCGGGCGTCAGGCCGTACATGCGCATATAGGGTGCGTTGCAGACGACCAGCCTGTGCTCGCCGTCGAACATGCACAGCCCTTGGGACATGTTGTTGAGAGCCGCATCGAAGCGCAGGTTCTGCGTTTCCAGCTGTGACTGCTTGGCCTGCAGGAGGCGGGATGCATGATCGAGCGCCGCCAGCGGCAGCCGCCGGAAGCAGTAGTAAGCGATCAGACCCAGGGCGAGAAAGACCGCCGTGATGTTGATCGCACCCAGGAACACATTGCGGGTCGTGACGGCGACGTGGAACTGCCCCTCGAAGTGCTGCGCGCGAACCGGCATGCTCGCCCTGATCTCGGGCCACCATGCTGACTCGCCTTGGAACATCAGCAGCTTGCCCTGGGCATCCGTGAGCCAGCTGGCGACGGCGACGCTGTGGGGCGTGCGGGTAGCGTGCACAACCTTGGTCAGCACGTGGTTGATCCAGTCCGCGCTCTGCTGACCCGCGCCCTGATAGGTGAGTTGCACCTCCACGTGCCGCGCGCCCAGCGTTGCCTGCTCGGCAGCGCGCTGCTGCAGCTGGAGCGTCGCCATGACGACAAATGCGGCCGGCGGTGCGAGGATGGTAGCGCACGTTACGATGAGGCCCAGCCGGCCGATGAAGACCCGCGGAGAACCGACCCGGTTCGTAAGCCGCCTATTGGCGCGCGCGGCAACACGGCGCATCCGCGCACCGATCAGCGCCGATTGCTTGCGCGCATTCTCCCATATGCGCGCCAACGAGAACGATTTGTACATACGCAAAGCTCCCACCAAACGCCGCGCAAAGGGTAAGCGGCAATGATAAAAGAAACGGCAAATTTGGTATTTCTCGAGCGCATAGGATTGACCCACGTTGGCACGGCCACGCCGATCCGGAACCTAACGAAGCGTGAATACGCTGCCTCGGGGTCTGACCCTCGGCGCGCGAGCTCTCCTGGATTGCCGACGGAGAATAAAGGTCTACCCCATCACTCCGGCTCGAAGCCCGCGCGCTGTCGGGCGGCCCGCGCCTCATCGCCCGCCAGCAGAGCCGCGAGCCGCCGGGCGTCTGCTGGTAAGCTAGCGCGTGTGCACACGCCGGCGGTGTAGACCGTCGCCAGCCCGAACGGCTTGGGTAGCGGGCCCGCCAGCGTTACGCCCGGGACGCTGAGGACCTCGGTGACCTGCGTGCACCCGATCGGGCGCTTGCCCCGCGATTGCGCCAGCGCGCGCATGGCCGTCAGGCCGTTGGGATGCGTCCGGAGCCTCG
>DATEVP010000148.1:0-2976 GCA_035258465.1 Hyphomicrobiaceae bacterium | reverse complement strand
CTCCCCACAAGGGGGAGGGGAACCCGCGCGACGCGCGGGGAGAGGGAGGCGAGGGCCGCACCACGAGCAGCCGGGACGCATCGCGCGGAGCGACGGGCTCCAGCGCGATGGCCCTGTCGGGCAGGTCGAAATCGAAGAGGTCGGTGCGCACGGGCTGATAAGGAACAGACGTTGGGTCCGCCCCTTATATATGAAACGATCGCGCGCCGGGTCACGCCCCGCGCTTGAGGCCCGTCGCCGACAGCTCCTGCGCCGGCTCGTGGCGCGCCTTCCAGCCGCGGATGGCCGCCTGCCATTCCCGCCGGATGCGCCTGGTATCGTCCGCCTCGGCGGCCGCAACGATGTCCTTGAGCGCTTCGGCCAGCGGTCCGGTTTCTGCGGAGGCGTGGCGGCAGGCCTCCATCACCCGCGCATGCTGGATCGCGTTGGAGGTCAGCGACCATTTCGCCGCGTGCCCGACCATCAGAGCTTGCAGGTCGCTCTCCTGCAGCGTCCCGGCGAGGCTCGCCATGATCGCCGCCAAGGTCTCGTGCTTGCCGGTCGCCATGAAGTACGCCCAATACAGGTCGAGGGCGGCCGCATTGCCGATGGGGCGGCGCAGGGTATCAGCCGTCTCGGAATTGGCCAGCAGCTTGGCCACAGCCGTCTGCGTCCCCGGCAGCTTCGTCCTGACGCCGGGCAGCACCTCGTCGCGGCTGGCCGACAGAACCAAGGCATGCGCCAGCAGGCTCTTCTGATCCAGGCCAGCCTTTGCCGCGTGCGCCACGAGTGCACCAACCGCGCCGTTGTCCCGATCGATGACACCGGCGAGGAAGGCCGCAATGGTCATGAACCTGTGCTCGGATTTCAGGCCGCCTTCCACCTCCAGCGTGGTCATGGCGTCCGCCACGCGGTGCGGCTCGGGTTGCCGATAGTAACCCACCATCCACTTGGCCACCGCCGTGCCGTTCGCAAACGAGCTCGTGGGCGGCACCCTTGGCGGCTCTGTCGCCACCAGGAGCAGCAGGGCCGCAACGGCAATGCCGAGATAGACGCGATTGCCCGCGGCACGAAGACGTCCAAGCATCACCCACCCCTGTCCACGCCCCACCGGCGGGCGAACTCTGCGCAGGATGGGAAGGGTCGATGATCGCGATTAGCGCCGCTCTAACCGAGCGGGCTCACCTCGAATGACGGTAAATAAGTCGTGTACGCGCCCGCCTAGCTCGCGTCCGCGGCGACCTTCAAGGACTTGATCTTGTCGGGGTTGGCCACCGGCTCGCCGCGCTTGATCCTGTCGACGTTGTCCATGCCCTCGGCCACCTTGCCCCACACGGTGTACTGCTTGTCGAGGAACGAGGCATCGTCGAAGCAGATGAAGAACTGGCTGTTGGCGCTGTTGGGGTTCTGGGCGCGAGCCATCGAGCACACCCCGCGCACATGCGGCTCGGCGCTGAACTCCGCCGCCAGGTTGGGATAGCTCGAGCCGCCGGTGCCGGTGCCTTTCGGGCAGCCGGTCTGCGCCATGAAACCGTCGATGACGCGGTGGAACACGATGCCGTCGTAGAAGCCCTCGCGCGCCAGCTTCTTGATGCGCTCGACGTGCTTCGGCGCCAGATCCGGTCTGAGCGCGATCACCACCTTGCCCTGCGTGGTGTCCATGATCAGCGTGTTCTCGGGGTCTTTGATGGGGGCCATTGGAAGAAACTCCGTCTCTCTGGGGGCAGTAGGGAGTAGGGAATAGGGAATAGGGAGTGGGAGGTAACGCATGCCTCTTTCCCAAATGCCTACTCCCTACTCCCCATTCTCTACTCCCTCACTTCTTCGCATCCGCCAAGAGATACACCTTCTGCATCACATCCGGCTGCGGCGGGGGCTCGCCCTTGGCGATCTTGTCGACGTTCTCCATGCCCTGGATCACCTCGCCCCACAGCGTGTACTGGCCCGTCAACTGGCGGCAGCCGTCGCCGAAGCAGATGAAGAACTGGCTGTTGGCGCTGTTGGGGTCGGGCGTGCGCGCGGCGCCGATGCTGCCACGCTTGAAGACCTCGCGCGTGAACTCGGCGGGCAAATCCGGATATTTCGAGCCGCCCATGCCGGTGCCTTTCGGATCGCCGGTCTGCGCCATGAAGCCATCGATCACGCGATGGAACTTGAGGCCGTTGTAGAAGCCTTCCTTGGCCAGCATCTTCACCCGCTCGACGTGCTTGGGCGCCAGATCGGGCCGCAGCTTGATCAGCACGCTCCCCGTCTTCACCTCGATCACCAGCGTGTTCTGCGGGTCGGGCGCCTGGGCGAGGCTCACGGACGCGAGCGCGAGGACGGCAAGCGCGAAGCTCATCACGAGACGGATCAAGGGGACACTCCAGCTTGGGCGTTGGCGGGGAAATTCGATCGGCCGGATTGGCCGCTTGCAGCGGCAATGACGCTGCGCTTATGGCCTTTCTGGGGCGAGGGCGCAAGCTCAGCTGGACGCTAGCCGCGCTTCTTGCCGGCCTTGGCCTTGAGCCGCCTGGCGACGCCCGCCGAGACGAACTCCGACACGTCCCCGCCCATCAGCGCGATCTGCCGCACCAGCGTGCCGGTGATATGGCGCACGCCCGGGCTGGCCGGGAGGAACACCGTGTCGATGCCCGGCGCCATCGCCCCGTTCATGCCGGCCATCTGCATCTCGTAATCGAAGTCGGTGCCGTCGCGCAGGCCCCGGAAGATCAGGCTGGCCCCTGCGGCCTTGGCGGCATCGACGGTCAGGTTGTCGAAGGTGGTGATCTCGATCACGCACCCGCTCTTCTTGGCGATGGGAGCCGTCTCCGCCTTCAGCATCTCGATCTTCTGCTCGGGGCTGAACAGCGGCGTCTTGCCGGGATGCACGCCGATGCCGATCACCAGCGTGTCGACCATGCGCGTCGCCCGGGCGATGACGTCGAGGTGCCCGTTGGTGACGGGATCGAAGGAGCCTGAGGTGAAGCCGATGCGTTTCATGGCGGGGTCAGACCC
>DATEVP010000147.1:0-10191 GCA_035258465.1 Hyphomicrobiaceae bacterium | reverse complement strand
TGTAGTGCCAGATCGTCTCCCAGCGGTCGGCCTCGGGCGCGGTCGGGGCGATCAGGCCCGAGACGATGGCGCCGCACATTTCTCCGCCGTGCACGTCGGCGCGATGCAGCCAGTCGAGGTCGTAGTAGGGGTCGGCATGGGCGGCGGATTCCAGCCCGATGAGGGCGCGGAAGCGCGGGCCATGCTCGAGAGCCAGGTGCAGCACGATGCGCCCGCCGATGGAGCAGCCCATCACCACCGGCTTGTCGAGGGCGAGCGCGTCGACCACGGCCATGATGGCGTCGACGTAGGCGCGCGAGGTGAGCTTGTACTCGGCCCTCTGCCAGCCGGCGGGCGGCGAGGACTTGCCGTGCCAGGGCAGGTCGAAGGCGATCACGCGGAAGCGGGCGAGCGTCTCGGCATCGTTGAAGAGGCCGCGGTATTGGCGGCTGTCGGCGCCGGCCGTGTGCAGGCACAGGAGCGGAATGCCGGTGCCGGCCTCCTCGACGTAGAGGCGATGCGGCCTGCCGGCGATGTCGAGGCGCAGGTAGCGGCCGACGATGGGCTCGAAGCGGGCTTGCGCGGGCGTGCTCATCGCGTGCCTCCAGCGGCGGTACGCGGGGCGGCGGCGCGGGGCAGCGCGAGCAGGTCCTTGAAATAGCGCAGGTTGGACATGAATGGGTATTGGTCGCCTTCGAGCGCCAGGGCCCGGGTCTTGATCATGGCGATGAGATCGTGGGAGCCTGGCGGGGGCAGCGGCTGCCAGAAGGTTTTCCAGGCGTCGGCGGAGCCCCTGAGCGAAAAGGTCCAGCGCGGCTGCACGAACGGCCCCTTATCGAGGCTCTCAACGCGGCCTTTGTGGATGCGCACGAGGTAGGGCGCATCGCCGACCTGCAGCAGGAACGTGACGTCGAGGAAGCGGCCGCGGTGGACGAGCCAGGCATCCGCATTGGCCAACGCGGCAAGGCGTTCGATGGCGCCCGGGCTCATGGCAGGTCCTCCCTCGTCATTCCCGCGGAGCGTCAGCGGAAGCGGGAATCTAACCCCAATTGCAAGATCGGAGTTTGTTCGTGGATTCCCGCTCAGCGCTTCGCTTGGCGGGAATGACGACCTTGGCAGCGGGGAAAGAAGCTACGGCGAAGCGAGCCGTTCCGCCAGCTTCTCACTTCTTGCGGAAGGCGTCGATGCTGACGACCTTGGATTGGGTCGCCGGCTGGGCCCGCTCTTCGGGCTTGGGCAGGGCCGAGGGGATTTTCGCCGGCTTCTTGGGCGCACCGGCCTCTGTGCCCGTCTCGGCCTTGTCGGCTTGCGACTTGCGTGCGGCGCGGGGCTTTTTCTCTGGCCGCGCTGCCGAGCCGTTGCGGCCGGCCGCGGGCTCCTTGGTAGCGGCTTCCGCCGCCTCGCCGCGGGCGGCGCCGAGCTGACGGGTGCCGCCGGTGCCTTCGGCCTCCTCGAATTGCAGGCCGTAGGGGACGCTCGGGTCGAAAAAGACCTTGATGGCCGCGAACGGCACGACCAGGCGCTCAGGCACGCCGTCGAACGTCAGCTTAACGTCGAAGCGCTCGTCGCTGACGGTGAGGTCCCAGAACCGGTGCTGCAGGACGACTGTCATCTCCTCGGGATACTTTGCCTTCAGCCGCGGCGACATCGACACGCCGGGCGCGCCGGTGTTGAAGGCGATATAGAAGTGGTGCTCGCCGGGCAGACCCGACTTGGCCACGCGCGTCAGGAGCGTGCGCACGATGCCGCGCATGGCGCCCTGAACCAACGCCTCGTAATCGATTTCCTGCTCGGCGGTCATGGGCAACAAAAGACCACGGGGTTGGCCGTGGCGCAAGGAAGTGGAGGGCTTCTGTTGCCCGGTGCCCTCCGAAACCGCGCCTGACGTTGCTACACGCCAGGGCTTCAAGTTCAGGCTATTCGCACCGCGTTACGCAGCGAGAGCAGCCTCAGCATAGTTGTCATTGGCAACTATCTGATTGACCCGATAACGGCGGTATCATGCCGAGCGAAAGCACACCCTTTACACCCTCGTCGATCCTAGTTCGCCCCCGCCGCAAGTGTCAGACGATCCCCTGACTCTGACACCTGTGGTGGAGGCGCCGGGTACTGCCCCCGGGTCCGATGGGCTTATTACGACGGCCATTTATCGCCATAGCCGGACGAATCCGGCTCCCCTAATATAGGAAAAGCAGTCGTTAAATAAAAGCTTCTCCGTCGGGGGCGGAGCAGCCCTGTGTGCGGGGAGCCTCGTTAATCCTGTGACAGTTACCGAGCCTGCTCGCGGCGGCGGCCTCTTCACGGGGCCGGCTGCCTATGCGCCTCGCACGCCGTGGCCACCCCGCCGGGCCCTCCTGGCAGGGGTTGGAATTGTGGGTGCAAGTATTCTGGGGGCCGGGCTGGCACTGGGCCTCAACCTGGATGCGACCTTCAACATGCCGGGCAGGATGCAGCCCGCGAGCCAGGACAGGGCGGCGCTGGCCACGCTGGCCATCTGGCAAGGCATCACCGTCATCCTGACGCTGGTTGCGAGCTCGCTTTTCGGCGGCAAGGCACGGGACGTGCTGGCGCTGCGCGGGGCGGTCGGATCGCCGTCGGTCTACCCCAAGGCGATTGCCCTCCTGTTCGCCCTGCAATTCGGGGTGAGCATTGTTCAGTACTTTCTGATTCCCACCGATATGTTCACCGACCTGCGCCCGTTCGTGCAGTTCGTCAGCGGCAGCGACTGGCTGCTCGCCTTGATGGTGGTGGGCGTCGGGGCGCCGCTGTCGGAGGAGCTGCTGTTCCGCGGCTTTCTGCTCTCTGCCCTGGCGCAGTCGCGGGTCGGATTCTGGGGGGCCGCCTTTATCGTTTCGGGGCTGTGGACAGCGCTGCACGTCGGCTATTCGCTGGCCGGCGTCATCGAGGTGTTCCTGATCGGCATCTATTTCTCCTGGCTGCTGTGGCGAACGGGCAGCCTGCGCGTCGCCCTCTTCTGCCACGCGCTCTACAACTCGCTCATCGTGCTGGTGCTGCGGCATGTGCCGCTGCCTGCGTGAGCCGGTTGGCGCGGGCCAGAATCGCACTACGTTAGGCCCATGCAGCAATACCTCGACCTGATGCGCCGGGTGCGCACGGAGGGCGTCGCCAAGACCGACCGCACGGGCACCGGCACGCTCAGCGTGTTCGGCCACCAGATGCGCTTCGACCTTGGCGTGGGCTTCCCCCTGGTGACGACCAAGAAGGTGCACCTGAAGTCCATCATCCACGAGCTGATCTGGTTCTTGGCCGGCGACACCAACACCAAGTATCTCAACGTGCATGGCGTCTCGATCTGGGATGAGTGGGCCGACGAGAACGGCGATCTGGGCCCCGTTTATGGCCAGCAGTGGCGCTCGTGGGCGACGCCGGACGGGCGCAGCATCGACCAGATCGCCGAGGTGGTGGAAACCTTGAAGACCAATCCGGACAGCCGGCGCATGATCGTGACGGCCTGGAATCCCGCCGACATCCCCGACATGGCGCTGGCGCCCTGCCACTGCCTGTTCCAGTTCTACGTGGCGGACGGGCGCCTTTCCTGCCAGCTCTACCAGCGCTCGGCGGACGTGTTCCTGGGCGTGCCCTTCAACATCGCGAGCTACGCGCTGCTGACGCTGATGCTGGCGCAGGTGGCGAAGCTGGAGCCCGGCGCGTTCATCCACACCTTCGGCGACGCGCATCTCTACTTGAACCACCTGGAGCAGGCCGACCTGCAGCTGACGCGCAAACCGCGCGCGCTGCCGCGCATGAGGATCAACCCGGAGGTCCGCTCGCTCTTCGATTTCAAGTTCGAGGATTTCGAGCTGACCGGCTACGACCCGCACCCGCACATCAAGGCCGAGGTGGCGGTGTGACGGGCGCGCCGAGGATCGCCTTCGTCGTCGCGGTCGCGGAGAACGGCGTGATCGGCCGGGACGGGCGGCTGCCGTGGCGCCTGCCGACCGATCTCAAGCGCTTCCGCAAGCTCACCTTGGGCAAGCCCGTCATCATGGGGCGCAAGACCTACCAGTCGATCGGCAAGCCGCTCGATGGCCGCGACAATATCGTCGTGACCCGTCGGAAGGATTTCAGCGCTGCCGGCGCGCATGTCGCCGCGTCCGTCGCCGATGCCCTGGCGCTCGGCCGAAAGCTGGCGGCTGAGCGCGGCGTCGACGAGGTCATGATCATCGGCGGGGCCGACATCTTCAGCGCCGCCATGCCGGACATGGAGCGCATCTATCTCACCCTGGTGCACGGGTCGCCGGCGGGCGACGTCCTGTTCGCGCTGCCCGACCCGCAACACTGGCGGGAAATCTCCCGGGAGCCGATGCCGCAGACCGCCCAAGACCAATTTCCCGCCGATTTCATCGTGTTGGATCGGAAACACTGAAGCGTTTGCCATGGCCGAGTGGTCTGTCAAACACCATATAACCAAGCGCGCAGGTTCATTTGCGCGGGCCAGGAGGGTGCCCTATAAGCACCACTAAAGCAGGCGAATTTCCTTGCAGCGTGTGGGTTGTGGCGCGCGGCGGTCGACGGGTTTGACTGCTGGGCGACAACGGTCAGCGCAGCGTAGACAAAGGCGGATCCGATGCCTTGGAGCAATCAAAGCGGCGGCGGCCGCAGGGGCGGCGGCGGTGGCGGCCCATGGGGCCAGGGTCCCAGCGGCGGCCCGAACCAGCAGCCGGACCTCGAGGAGCTTCTCAAACGCAGCCAGGACAGGCTCAAGCAGGTGATGCCGGGCGGCACGGGTCTGTCGGGCTCGTTCATCTTCCTCGTGGCCGTGGTCCTGATGGCGATCGTGGCCTTCTTTGCATTCACCTTCCGCGTGAACCCCGACGAGCTCGGCGTCGTCATGTACTTCGGCAGGCCGATCCGTCAGGAGCCGCCGGGTCTCCACTTCCGGATGCCCTATCCGATCGAGGAGGTGCGCCTGCCCAAGGTGACGCGGCAGAACATCATCGAGGTGGGCATGCGCTCGGGCACGAGCACGCGGGGCTTTGCCGGCGGCGTGCGCGACGTGCCCGAGGAGAGCCTGATGCTGACCGGCGACGAGAACATCGTCGACGTCGACTTCGTGGTGTTCTGGCGCATCAAGGACGCGCAGGCCTACCTCTTCAACATCCAGAACCCCGAGGTCACGGTCAAGGAAGTGGCCGAGAGCGCCATGCGTGAGATCGTCGGGCAGAACAACATCCAGCCGATCCTGACCGAGGCGCGCCAGAAGACCGAAGCGTCGGTGCTGAAACTGATGCAGGAAGTGCTCGATTACTATAAGGCCGGCATCCGCATCGATCAGGTGCAGCTGCAGAAGGTGGACCCGCCGACACAGGTGATCGACGCCTTCCGCGATGTCCAGGCCGCCCGCGCCGACCAGGAGCGGCTGCATAACGAGGCTTTTTCTTATGCCAATCGCGTGGTGCCGGAAGCGCGCGGCGAGGCCGAGCGCATCCTGCAGGGCGCCAGAGCCTACAAGGAGCAGACCGTGGCTGAGGCCACCGGACAGACGGCGCGCTTCATCAAGGTCTATGACGAATACAAGAAGGCCCCCGAGGTGACGCGCAAGCGCATGTATCTCGAGACCATGGAGCGCGTGCTCGGCGGCACCGATAAGATCATCATGGACAGCAGGGGCGGGCAAGGCGTAGTGCCCTACCTGCCGCTCGATCAGCTGCAGAGGAAGAAGGAAGGGGTCAAGTGATGCGAGCGCTGCTAGCGGCCCTGGTGGTGGTGGCCGGTGCAATCGGCACGGTCGCCTATTTTGCGCTGTTCATCGTGCATGTGAACGAGCAGGCGATCGTGCTCGAGTTCGGCAAGCCGGTGCGCATCATCAACGACCCGGGGCTGTTCTGGAAGATCCCGGTGGTGCAGACCGTCGAATACTTCGACAAGCGCATCCTCGACCTCGACACCGCGTCACAGGAGGTGACGGCATCCGATCAGAAGCGCATCGTCGTCGACGCTTTCGCGCGCTATCGCATCGTCAATCCGCTGCTGTTCTACCAAACCGTGCGCGACGAGCGCAATGTGCGCTCGCGTCTCGGCCCGATCGTGGAGTCGGCGCTGCGCCGAGTGCTCGGCGGCACCACCTTCCAGGACGTGGTCAGGGACAAGCGCGAAGAGCTCATGAAGCGCATCGCCAAGACCGTCAACGATGAAGGCAAGGAATTCGGCCTCGAGGTGGTCGACGTGCGCATCAAGCGCGCCGACCTGCCCGAGCAGAACTCCAAGAACATCTTCGACCGCATGCGCGCCGAACGCCAGCGCGAGGCGGCCGAGTTTCGCGCCGAGGGCGCGGCGCAAGGCAATCGCATCCGTGCCGATGCCGACCGCCAGGTCACGATCATCACGGCCGATGCCACGCGCGAGGGCGAGCGCACGCGCGGCGAGGGCGACGCCGAGCGCAACCGCATCTTTGCCGATGCGTTCAACCGCGATCCCGACTTCTTCGCCTTCTACCGCTCGATGCAGGCCTACGAGCAGGGCATGAAGTCGACCGATACGCGCATGCTGCTGACGCCCGACAACGAATTCTTCAAGTACTTCAACAACCCCGCCGGGAACGGCACGCCGAGCGCCCAGCCGAAGCGATGAACGATCTCTTGTTGGCATTCGGCCTCGTGATGGTGATCGAGGGGCTGCTGTGGGCCGCCGCCCCGCAATTGGGATTGAGACTTCTGGTGGCGGCGGCACAGACGCCCGAGACCAGGTTGCGCACGGCGGGGGTGGTGGCTGTGGCGGCGGGCTTCGTCATCGTCTGGCTGGTGCGCGGTTGATGCGGAGCTGTTGAATAACCGCTGCGACGGCGGCGGCAAGACTTGCGGTGGATGCCAGCGCTTAGGAGAGAGTGGCCATGAGCGGGCCTGTGCAACTGGAGAAGCCCTGCGTGACCCCTGTTTTTTCGCGATCGCCGGGGCGAGCCGGCGCACGGCTCGTGCGTCGCGCCGGGCTCGGCGCGGCGGCCCTGCTGCTGGCGACGCTGGCGCCGGCCAGCTCGCAGACGCCACGCGGGCCCTCCAGCATTGCGCCGGTGGCCGAGAAGCTGGTCGATGCGGTCGTCAACATCTCGACCAGCCAGACGCTCAAGGGGCCCGAAGGCGTGCCGCTGCCGCGCGTGCCCAAGGGGGCGCCGTTCGAGGAGTTCTTCGAGGACTTCTTCAACCGCAAGGGCGGCCGCTCGCCGTCGGACCGCAAGGTGTCCTCGCTGGGCTCCGGCTTCGTCATCGACGGCAAGGAAGGCATCGTCGTCACCAACAACCACGTCATCGACGGCGCCGACGAGATCACCGTCAACTTCCATGACGGCACCAAGCTGAAGGTCGAAAAGGTGATCGGCAAGGACACCAAGACCGACCTGGCGCTGCTCAAGGTGTCGCCGAAAAAGGCGCTTCCCGCCGTCGCGTTCGGGAATTCGGGGCGCATGCGGGTCGGCGACTGGGTGATGGCGATCGGCAACCCGTTCGGACTGGGCGGCTCGGTGACGGTCGGCATCATCTCGGCCAAGCAGCGCGACATCAATTCCGGCCCCTACGACGATTTCCTGCAGACGGATGCCGCCATCAACAAGGGCAACTCCGGCGGCCCGCTGTTCAACATGGAAGGCGAGGTCATCGGCGTGAACACCGCCATCATCTCGCCGACCGGCGGCTCGATCGGCATCGGCTTCGCCGTGCCTTCGGACGTGGCCGTGGTCGTCATCGATCAGCTGCGCCAGTTCGGCGAGACGCGGCGCGGCTGGCTCGGCGTCAAGATCCAGTCCCTCACCGAGGACCTCGCCGAGGCCCACAGCGTCAAGGAGAACACCGGCGCGCTGGTGGCGAGCGTGACGCCGGAGAGCCCCGCGGCGAAGGCCGGCATCCAGGAGGGCGACATCATCCTCAAATTCGACGGCAAGGACGTCACCACCATGCGTGGCCTGCCGCGGCTGGTCGCCCAGACCCCGATCGGCAAGGACGTCGACGTGGAGATCCTGCGCAAGGGCCAGAAGCGCAGCATGAAGGTCGCCGTCGGCCGGCTGACCGAGGACGAAGAGCCCAAAGCGGCGACGAAGGGTCCGCGCGGCAAGGACAAGCAGAGCAAGGGCAAGGACAAAGAAAAAGATAAGGACACCAACAAGGACAGCGGCAAGCCGGGCGGGCGCTCCGCGCTGATCGGGCTCGGGCTCGCCCCGCTGACCGACGAGCTGCGCACCAAGCACAAGCTCGGCAAGGACACCAAGGGCGTGATCGTGCTCGAGGTCGATCCCGCCAGTCCCGCCGCGGAGAAGGGCGTCAAGGCCGGCGACGTGATCGTGGAAGCGGCCCAGGACGCCGTGACCTCGATCGACGATATCAACAAGAGCGTCGACAAGGTGAAGAAGGCCGGGCGCAAGGCCGTGCTGTTGCGTCTCGAGGACGGCAAGGGCGACCTGCGCTTCGTTGCCGTGCCGGTCGAATGACGAAGGCTGCGCCATCGTCGGCGCGGGGTTACGGGCGGGCGCGCGGGGTGGCCTGCCCGGGCCGAGGTGACCGGACCTTCTGCACCCCATGCCGAGGGCAGCCGTGTCCGACCGCCATGGCCTGATCGATACGATCACCGACAACATCGCGCCGGTGCACAACGACGGCTACAAGTTCCTCGCCGTCGGCGCGGGCGTGACGCTGCTGCTGTTCCTGCTGTGGCCGCCGCTGGCCTGGATCGCCGCGCTCGTCACCGCCTGGATCGCTTATTTCTTCCGCGATCCAACCCGCGTCACGCCGCTGCGCGAGGGCCTGGTCGTCGCCCCGGGCGATGGCCGCATCTCGGCGATCGAGCGCGTGCGTCCGCCGCCGGAGCTGGCGCTGGGAGAGAGCGAGCGCATGCGCGTCTCGATCTTCCTGTCCGTGTTCGACGTCCATATCAACCGGGCGCCGGTGGCCGGCCGCATCGTGCGCTCGATCTACGTGCCCGGCAGCTTTCTCAACGCCGCGCTCGACAAGGCGAGCGAGGAGAACGAGCGGCGCAGCCTGGTCATCGCCATGGCCGACGGCACCGAGATCGCGGTCGTGCAGATCGCCGGGCTGATCGCCAGGCGCATCGTCACGTTCGTGAGCGAGGGCGACAGCGTCGGCATAGGCGAGCGTTTCGGCCTGATCCGCTTCGGCTCGCGCGTGGATCTGTATCTGCCGCCCGGCCGGGGCAGCCTGGTCGCGGTCGGCCAGCGGGCGATCGGCGGAGAAACGGTCTTCGCCGACCTGAAATCGAACGAGATGGATCGCGAGGCGCGCGCGCTATAGGATGGACTGAAGGACTGCCATGGACCCCTATTTGCCGAGACTTGAGAACGAGGAGCGCCGCCGCCGCGGCCGGCTGCTGTTCCGGCACAACAAGATCCCCGTGCGGATGCTGGTGCCGAACTTCTTCACCCTGCTCAGCCTGTGCGCCGGCCTGACCGCCATCCGCATGGTCATCGAGGGCCGCCACGAGGTGGCCATCGCCCTGGTGGTCATTGCCGCCCTGCTCGACGGCCTCGATGGGCGGCTTGCGCGCGCGCTCAAGGCGCAGTCGAAGTTCGGGGCCGAGCTCGACAGCCTGGCCGATTTCGTCAACTTCGGCGTGGCGCCGGCGGTGATCGTCTTCGTATGGGGGCTGGGCAGCCTGCGGGGGCTGGGATGGATCTCGGTGCTCGTGTTCGCGCTCGCCATGGGGCTGCGGCTCGCCCGCTTCAACGCGATGGTCGACGTCGAGAAGCCGAAATGGCAGGCTGAGTACTTCACCGGAATGCCGGCGCCGGCGGGCGCCATCACCGTGCTGCTGCCGTTCTATCTCCACAATCTCGATGTGATCGACGTGCTCGCCTGGCCGGTGCTGATCGCCTGCTACACGCTGGGCATTGCCTTCCTGCTGGTGTCGACGGTCCCCACCTTCTCGGGCAAGCTGCTGGGCGAGCGCATCTCGCGCGACTACGTGATGCCGGCCTTCGTCGCCGCGGCCGCGCTGGTGGCGCTGCTCGTCACCTACCCCTATGGCACGCTGACCCTGGTCACGCTCGTCTATCTCGGGCTGATCCCGGTCAGCTACCGGCGCTTCGAGCGGAAGCTGCAGGAGCCGGCGCCGGCGTCCTCCGACGCCATCCGGATCCCCGGCGAGGGCGGCAGGCACGCCGACGTGGCGCGCGAGACGAAGCATTGACGCCGCTTGGCGTTGACTTGCGCTCTACATAGCGTGGTGAGCGACGGGAACGCGCTGCAAGCACAG
>DATEVP010000146.1:0-12356 GCA_035258465.1 Hyphomicrobiaceae bacterium | reverse complement strand
CCGCCACCTCCGACGGTCGGCCGAGACCTGGCATCTCGCCAAGGGCGAAACATAGCTCCTCAATTCGATTGATGACCTTGCGGGCGGCGACGGGGTTGCGCGCCTCGATATACGACGCGATTTCTTCGAGATCGGCGAGGGCCTGATGAGAGAAACGAACCGGGATCATGCCCGGAAGCGGGCGAAAAACGACCTGACATCCTCTTCGCTCGCGTACTCGCCTCGGCGCACCGTCTGCTGCGCCAGCTTCACACCTTGGATTTCTGCATCGGTCAGCGCGGAATCGTCCTGCGCCGCAATGACTTCCAGCGCTTGGACAGCAGCCGCCTGCCGCTCTTCCGGCAACTGTCGGATCTTATCGAAGGCGAGCTCGAGTTGTTCGATGATCATGTCCAAAAGATAGCACGACTATTGCAGCCAAGCCACCCGGGCTGCCATAGAGGCGTCGCCAGCTGTAGCGCTCAAGGCCGGTAGCCGAAGCGCGGCCGGCCGGGGGTGCGCAGCGGCGCCGCAAGCTCCGCAAACCGGCACAGGTACGACCGCGTTCGGCGCGGGTCGATGATTTCCTCGACGCCGAAGGCCTCGGCGGTCCGCAGCGGGGACTGCAACGCCTCGAGCCTCGTCTCGATCTCGGCGCGCTTGGCAGCCGGGTCGGGTGCGGCCTCGATCACCGCGCGATAGGCAGCCTCGACGCCGCCGGCGATCGGCAGCGAGCCCCATTGGGCCGATGGCCAGGCGTAGCGCAGGAAGGCGGGCGAGCCGTTGCGCTGGGCGAGGCCGGCCATGCCGAAGGCCTTGCGCACGACGATGGCGCACCAGGGCACCGTCGACTGGCGGATGGCAGCCAGCGCCTGCGTGCCGAGCCGCATGACGCCCGAGGCCTCCGCGTCCTTGCCGATCAGGAAGCCCGGGATGTCGACGAAGTGCACGACCGGCAGCTGGAAGGTCTGCGCCAGGTCGACCATGCGGATGGCTTTGCGGCAGGCGTCCGCGGTCCAGGCGCCGCCGTAGTGGTAGGGGTCGCTGGCGAGGACGGCGACCGGCCAGCCATCGAGCCGGGCAAGCCCCGCGATCACCGACTTGCCCCAGGCCTTGCCGATCTCGAACCAGGAGCCGGCGTCGACGACGGCCTCCACGATCGGCCGCATCTTGTAGACCTGGCGGGCGTCGCGCGGCACCGCGGAGAGAAGCTGCTCCGCCTCCCTGTCCGCGCGGTCGTTGCAGGGCTCCCGGGCGGCAAGCTCGTGCACCGAGGAAGGCAGGTAGCTCAGGAACCGGCGGGCACGGGCGAAAGCGTCGGCCTCGCTCGGCGCCTCGTCGTCGATGGTGCCGTTCTTGACGTGCACGTGGGTGCCGCCGAGCTCCTCCTTGTCGACCACCTGGCCGGTGCGCGCGACCACCGGCGGGCCGGCGGCAAAGAGCTGCGAGGTGCCGCGCACCATGACCGAATAATGGCTGGCGCACACGCGGGCGGCGCCCATCCCCGCCACCGATCCGAGGCCCAGCGACACCACCGGCACCTCGGATAGCGCGTCGAGCACCTCGGTGAACTGCGGCACGTCGGGGAGATAGGTGCGCCCCATGGTCTCCAGGTGCTTGACCGAGCCGCCGCCGCCGGTGCCGTCGACGAGCCGCACCAGGGGCACGCGCCAGCGCCGCGCCCAGGTCTCGGCGAAGCTGAACTTGTCGCGCAGTCCCCCGTCGTTGGCGCCGCCGCGCACGGTGAAATCGTCGCCGGTGACGAACACGTGGCGGCCGCCGATGCGGGCGCGGCCGCACACCACGTTGGCCGGCGTCAGGGAGACGAGCTCGCCGCTCGCATCGTACTCGGGAAAGCCGGCGACGGAGCCGAACTCCTCGAACGAGCCCTCGTCGATGAGGCCGGCGATGCGCTCGCGCACCGTGAGCTTCCCCGCCGCCTTGTGGCGCGCCACCTTGTCGGGGCCGCCGAGCTCCAGGGCCAGGCGCCGGCGCCGTTCCAGATCGTCGAGCTCGGGCTTCCAGGTCATGGGCGCTCAGCCCTCCAAGGTGAGCAGCGCCTGTCCCTCGGCGACCATGCTCTGCTCGGCCACCAGCCATTGCGCTACGCGGCCGCTCTGCTCGGCGCTGACGGGGATATGCATCTTCATGGCTTCGACGATGGCGACCTCGGTGTCCGGCGCGACCATGTCGCCTTCCTTCACCAGGCATTGGATGACTTGTCCGGCAATCGGTGACGCGATCGATCTGGCCATCTGCACGCAACTCTTGCCGTTGACGAGCGCGCATTTGACAATTGTTGCGCCGCGTGGGCAAGCGCGACCATTTTCGATGGATGGCCGCGGCGGCACCGCAAAAAGAAAGGGGAGCCCCATTGAGCTCCCCAGAAGTCGCAGGCGAAGAAGGCAACTATGGTGTCGAATGTGGAAGCGCGGCGGTCCGCGCTCAGGCCGCCACGTGCTCGTTGGCGGGGTCGCGCAAGACGTAGCCGCGACCCCACACGGTTTCGATGTAGTGCTGGCCGCCGGTCGCCGCCTGCAGCTTCTTCCTGAGCTTGCAGATGAAGACGTCGATGATCTTGAGCTCGGGCTCGTCCATGCCGCCGTAAAGGTGGTTGAGGAACATTTCCTTGGTCAGCGTGGTGCCCTTGCGCAGCGAGAGCAGCTCCAGCATCTGGTATTCCTTGCTGGTCAGGTGCACCCGCTGGTTGTTGACCTCCACCGTCTTGGTGTCCAGGTTCACCTTGAGCTCGCCGGTCTCGATCACCGACTGGGCGTGGCCCTTGGAGCGGCGGACGATGGCATGGATGCGGGCGACCAGCTCGTCCTTGTGGAAGGGCTTGGTCATGTAGTCGTCGGCGCCGAAGCCGAGGCCGCGCACCTTGTCCTCGATGCCGGCAAGGCCGGAGAGGATCAGAATTGGGGTCTGGACCTTGCTGACGCGGAGGGTCTTCAGGACCTCGTATCCGCTCATGTCCGGCAAGTTCAAATCCAGTAATATGATGTCGTAATCGTAGAGCTTGCCGAGATCTACGCCTTCTTCGCCGAGATCCGTCGTGTAGACATTGAAGCCCTCCGACTGGAGCATCAGCTCAATGCTCTGCGCTGTTGCGCTATCGTCCTCGATAAGAAGGACTCGCATGATGTTCCTCTCTTCCAAGGCCTCTGGTCGAGGCCCGCTGCCCGATGTTTGAGGAGCTACGCGCTGGTCTTCCGGCCAAGCCTTCTCAGCAAGCTAGTCGCCAGAGGTTAACAAAACCTAATGAGCCCTTACGATCACGCGCGTTTTTGAACACTTTCACCGGTGAGCGACGATCCCCCGAATTGCGCAGCAATACTCCTGCTGCCGGCGCGGGTGCCCCACGCCGGCCCAAAAAGCTACATCACGCGCGTGTTTGAGACCCAGACCCGGCAGCAACCTCCCTTCCCACACATCCGGCGACCCACATCCGACCGGGTGTCTGGCAAGGCCCCCAAGGCACTGCACGGACCCTGTCTAACTGATTTGCGACTCAGCCCCTAGAGGGTCGGAAGGAAAAAAATCGAGCCCTCGGCCCTTCGCGGCCATAACCTCCGAATGCGTTGCTTTACCGCAACTTAATGGCTCGTATATAAAGCTAGTGCGCCTTGGGGGAGGCTGCCGGATCGCTGCGGAAAGCGCCGTAGCGGCACGCGGCATCGACCCCAAACTGGACGAGACGTCTGGCACATCGCTTGCGTAAGAAGGCTACAGCAGAGCGCGGGACGGCCGGGACGTCCGTGCAGGACATGCGTTCGAACGTGTTGGGGGTATCGAACAATGAAGCCACGTGACACCGCGCTTCGATTGAAGCGGTTCGAGGCCACCGAGCGCGCGCGCAAGGTTGCCTCGATCGAGACCATGATCAACGACTTCGAGCACGTTGCCGTGGATCTCGCGCGCCAGATCGCGGCCGAGGAAGAGCGCACGGGCATCAAGGATCCCGCGCACTATGCATATTCAACCTTCGCCAAGGCGGCGGGCCTGCGCCGCGCCAACCTGCTGACCTCGGTGGCGGATCTGCGGGTCAAGCTGGAGGCCGCACGGGCGGAGCACGCCGAGGTCATGTTGGAGATCGGCCGGCTCGAGCCGGTCGAGACGCGCGACCTCGATCGCCAGCTGCGCAAGGCCGATCATCCGGGCGCAGCAATCGGCTGAGCCCGACGGGAAGCGCCCATCCCGAAAAGAGGGCGGCGCCACAGACCATTGCCGGATCAGAGCCGCGGCAGGAACGGCAGCTCGATCTTGTAGTTCAAGCCGAAGCGCACGATGTCGGCATCGAGGTCCACGTCCACCCCGCTGCCGGCCGTGGCGTAGGTGCGGCCATCGCCATAGTCGAGATGTTGGTACTCCACCTTCGCTGACCACTTGGGTGCGAAGGCCCATCCAATGCCGGCGCCCAGCGCCCAGCCGTAGCGTGTCTTGGAGTCCTGGTCCGTCGCATTGCCGGCGTGCACGCGGGCATAAGCAAGGCCGCCCGTGGCGTAGACCAGGACCCGATCAGCGGCGTAGCCGAGGCGCACCCGGCTCGTGCCGAAGTAGCGCACGTCCGTGAGGCAGTTGCCGGCGCCGCAACCCGGGCCCGCTCGATCGCCGTTGGTATTGACGAACGAGAAGTCGCTATCGAAGCCGTAGACGAGCGCGCCGCGCTGCCAGGTCGAGCCCCAGGTTGCGCCGAAGAAGCCGCTCGAGAAATCGAAATCACCCGAGGCGACGCCGCCCGTGAAAAGGTGCTCGCTATTCCAGGAGCTGGCGCCACCTTGGATGCCGATGTGATAGCCGGCCCAGGAGATAACGGGCCTTCCCTCGTTGTAGGCTGCGACCCGTCTCGCCGGGCCATCGGCCAAGGCCGAACCGGCGCAAGCAGCTGCCAACAGGAATGCCGCCAGCAAACGCTTCATGAAAACCCCCTCAGCCATTGACCGCCTTTGTGCGCGACTCTGCACGGCCACTCCTTACCGAAGATGGTGGAGCACAAACCGGACAGCCATTTTCGAACACGTGCTGCAAACCAATTACACGTCAGCAGCGTGTCCTCTCAACACCTGCGCGTGAAACTTCAGCGGGGCTGTGCATGACGGTCTGCCCTTCAATACCGGGCAAGGGATGCAGGTCATCTAAGTCCTTGAGAGGGATCGCTGTAGGCGAGTCTCGTGGCGGCTGCGCCACGCAGGCACGAACGATCGGCATGAGCGATCGCCCTTGGCTGGGGGCACCGGATCAGTGACCAGGAACCAATTGCATTGAAGCGCGAACCGCATTGTGGAGCATCGAGCTCGGCTAAGAACCTAGAGGGCCGCTGCGATCCCCTCCCCCCTCGTGCGTGCCTCGGCTCGCCTCGGCACAGGGGGACGAGATTGCGGCACCGCCTCTCGCTCCACGTCCGACCCTCTCTTCAACCAAGGTGGCTACTAGAGTGGGTTCGCGGCGTGTTGGAGTACGGGCTGCGCCAGCGCAAAGCAGTGGGAGGTTGGTAGCGGAGGCCAGACTTGAACTGGCGACCTTCGGATTATGATTCCGCTGCTCTAACCAGCTGAGCTACTCCGCCATCCAAATATACGAACGTGCAATTCGCGCCCCTTCTACCGGCTCTCGCTCCCTCCAGCAACCCCCGGCGGCCGGCGCGGCCGGCCGCTTGTTCAAGTGGGCTGGTTGCGACCAGCCGCGGACCGCTCGCACAGCTGCCCGCGCGCCTCGGCGGCGGCGTCTTCCATGGTCATGAAGATGGCTCCTTCCGCGGCGAGCTTCGCCACGAAGTCCTCCAGGGCAAGCATGCGGTAGCCGCGCCCGATCACGTAAGGGTGCATGGTGTAGGTGAGGACACCCCAGTCGACTTCCTTTTTCATGTAGCGAAATTCGTCGAGCCAGCTCTCCATGACCGCGCGCGCCGGCTGCAGGCTCGCCAGGAGGGACTGAGATGTGCGCACGAATTCGAAGTGCGGATAGTCGTCGAGCGACCAGCTGATCGGCATCTCGATCAGCGCCGTATCCTTCCCGAAGAGATATGGCTTGCCGAGCTCGGCGACGTCGCCGCGCCGCGCCCAGTAGGGGGCGTAGTCGTCGCCCATCAGGCTGCTGTCATAGAGAAAGCCGTGTGCAATGAGGAGATCGATGGTGCTGTCGCTCAGGTCCCACGCCGGCGACCGGTAACCGCGCGCCTTGCGGCCGCTGATGCGCGCGATCGCATCGTTGGCGCGAATAAGGTCGGCCTCCTCCTCCTCGCGGCGCATGGACGCTGGGGGGATATGCGCCCAACTGTGATGTGCGATCTCGTGCCCGCCGGCGAGGACGGCCTCGCATTCCTTCGGATAGCTCTCGATCGTGAAGCCCGGTACGAACCAGGTCGTGCGGATCTCACGTGCCTCGAGAAACGCCAGAATGCGGCGGGAGGCCCGTGCGCCGAATTCGCCGCGCGACAGCGGTGTGGGCGTGGTCAGGCCGCGGGCGATGAAGCCCGACATGGTGTCGAAGTCGAAGGTGAGGCAGACGATGTGCCGAGGCATGGCACAAGCCCACGTCTTCAGGCCGCCGCTGCGCCGATCGACGGCTCAGGCCGCGACCTTGGTCGCCTGCGCCTTGCGGAAGCGCATCATGGTGAAGAGGCCGAAGGGGCGCAGGCCGCGCTTGTCGACGAGCTGCAGGTCGTCGCAGACGAGCACGCGGTCGACGTCGAACACGGGGCGCCAGCCCAGCATGTCGGCGAAGGGCGCCATGCGCCGCTCCACCCAGCCGCGCATGCCTTCCTCGGCGCTGAAGTGGTTGACGATGATCACGTCGCCGCCCGGCCGGCACACGCGGGAGAGCTCGCGCATGACCTTCTCGGGGTCGGGCACCACCGTCATCACGTACATGGCGACGACGGTGTCGAAGTAGGCATCGTCGAAATCGAGCTCGCTCGCATCCATCTCCAGCAGCGCGCTGACGTTGGTCAGCCGCTCCTCCGCCACGCGCTCGCGCGCCTTCTCCAGCATCTCGGGCGAGAGGTCGATGCCGACGATCTCCAGGCGGCGCGCGTAGCTCGGCAGCGACAGGCCGGTGCCGACGCCGACCTCGAGCACGCGGCCGGTGCCCTGGTTGATGAACTCGACGGCGTGCTTGCGGCCCTCGGCGGCGACACGGCCGAAGGTGTGGTCATAGACCGGCGCCCAGCGGCGGTAGGCGCTCCTGATGGCCTCCTCGTCGATGTGGGCGGTGCGCTCGGCGCCATCCAGCAAGCGCTTGAAGAACTTCGGCGAACGCGATGCCTCGAAACGCTCCGTCGGTGTCATAACTCACGCTTCTCCCTCAAGAACAACCCGCCGCCTGCGCGGCCACCTCGGCGTCCGAACCGGCATGCTCGGCCGCCGGCTCCGACGCTTCCGCGCTCGTCAAGGCCCGCGCGATCCAGCCTCCGCCGAGAACGCGCGCTCTCGCGCCCGTATCGGCATAAAACACGCACGCCTGGCCCGCCGCAACGCCATATTCGCCGTCGCTCAGCAGCACCTTGGCGCCATCGCCGGAAGGAAACACCGTCCCTGGCTGCGGCGGCGACGTCGAGCGCACGCGCACAGCAACCGACATTCCCCCTGCTGGCATTGGCTCGTCGCCGAGCCAGTTGACGTTCCTAAGGGTGATCCGGTGCGCGTGCAAGGTCTCGCGTGGCCCCACCACGACCTCTCGCCTCGCCGCATCGAGACGGACCACGTAGAGGGGAGCCGGGCCCGGGATGCCGAGCCCGCGCCGCTGGCCGATCGTGTAATGGATGATACCGTTGTGCCGGCCGAGCACCCGGCCGTCGACGTGGACGATGTCGCCGGCCTCCGCCGCGCCGGGCTTCAGGCGCTCGATGACATTGGTGTAGCGCCCCTGCGGCACGAAGCAGATGTCCTGGCTGTCGGACTTGTCGGCGACGGGCAGAGCGAAGCGCCGCGCCAGCGCCCGCACTTCGGTTTTGGTGTAGCCGCCCAGGGGAAACACGAGGGAGGCGAGCTGGGCGCGGGTGGTTGCGAACAGGAAGTAGCTCTGATCGCGGTCGCCATCGCGGGCGCGGTAGAGCTCGGGGCCGGCGGGGCCACCTCGAAGGTCGATGTAGTGGCCTGTTGCCAGCGTGTTGGCGTCAAGTTCGCGCGTTGTTGCGAGCAGTTCATGAAACTTGATCTGCTGGTTGCACACCACGCAAGGGACGGGCGTCTCCCCGGCCACGTAGCTGTCGGCAAACGACTGGATGACGGTCGCCTTGAAACGCTGCTCGTAGTCGAGGACATAGTGGGGGATGCCAAGCCGGTCGGCCACCCGGCGCGCGTCGTGGATATCCTGCCCGGCGCAACAGGCCCCACGCCGGCCAACCGCGTCGCCGTGGTCGTAAAGCTGCAGGGTGACGCCGATCACGTCGTAGCCCTGCTCCTTGAGGAGCGCGGCCACGACCGAGGAATCGACGCCGCCCGACATGGCCACGACCACTCTTCGTCTCGTATCTGCAATAGGGGATCGCTCTCGGGACTGGGGGGGAGCCATGGCGGGCGCTAGGTTACCGAATTAACCAGGATCACTGTGCCCTTCCCCTGAGCGCCCGGCAATATGACCGCGGGTGGCGGCACAATCAAGGCCGACGCTGTGGGGGGCGGCCTGGTCGTCACCGTGGCTCATCCCTTGCTTTGCGCTCTGAGAACGCGGCAACGATCGTGTCGGAACGGAACAAAACCTGAGCAAGCTCGAGCTTGAAAGCTGGGAAACATTGAACGAGCTTAAGAACTTACTGAGATGTTGCCAGCATTAACCAAATAACGGCGCAGGGCTTCTTGGAGTATTTACCGCGTCACTTAGGTCGATTTTAATCGCGTTAGGCTAGTGTCTGAGCGCAGGTCAGAAGAAGAGTATCGCGTATCATGACCGATCAACAGTACAGGGCGCGGGTGCGCTACGTCATCGGGCCGGATGGTAGCCCGCTAACCGTAGCAGATCTTCCGCCCAAGGATACCAAGCGCTGGGTCATACGGCGCAAAGCGGAGGTGGTGGCAGCTGTTCGTGGCGGCCTCCTGAGCCTCGAGGAGGCTTGCGAGCGCTATAAGCTGACCGTCGACGAGTTCCTGTCGTGGCAGCGTTCGATCGATCGCTACGGCCTGCCAGGACTGCGCGCGACCCGCATCCAGGACTACCGCGAGTGAGGCTCTCGCGGGCCGGTCCTGCGGCCCGCTAACCCTACCGCATCTCCCGTTTTGACCCCGCTGGGCCGGCCCTTTCGGCCCCGGCGCAAGTTGCTTGCGTTAGGGCTGACTCCGGGCCTTGGCCGCTGGCGACTTGCCTTTGGCTTTGGCCTTTGCCTTTGCGGGCGCGGGGGCCGGTGCCGGCGGAAAGAGGCTGCGCACCTGGCACCCGCTGCCGCTGCTTGCCCACGTTTCGACATCCCTCGCCATCGCCCCGCCGACGGCAGAGGCCATCTTGATGTTGGCGATGTGCACCTGCGCTCCCATCGGGGCGCTCGCGAATGTGACGCGGAAAGCGCGGGGTCCGCGCTGGTCGCGAAAAGAGGAGTCGCGCTCGTGCAGCACGATCTCGGCCGCCCCTCCCTCGGCCGGCGGCGTCGCGTCGGCGTGGAAGACGTGGGAGGTCTTGAGCGGTCCTCCAGCGCCGAACCAGCAGCCGAGCGCACCGCGCGCAACGAGCTCGTAGACCTCGGTCGGCGTGCCTTTCGCCAGGATGGTCGTGCCCGTCGGCTCCGGATCGGCCACGGGGGACGGTTTGGCCGCCGATGACGTCTCGATCGGGGCCGAGCCGGCCGGGAGCTGAGGGCCGGTCGCCGACGTGCAAGCGCCGGCACCCAGTGCCAACGTCACAATGATAGAGATGGCGGGTCGTCCACCCATCTGAGCCCATGCCGTGCGAAGAATCCCAGTGGCACACACTAATCCACGCCGTGCCGGCCGCAAGGCGCCAGGGCCGCGAGTTGCCGCGAGTGCAGCGGCCTTTACCGCTTTGTACGGTGGGGAGTTGGAGCTGGCACTGATCTCGACCTGAGAATCAAGATGGCGGCGATTGCCGAGGACCCACGAACCCTGGGCGTCCCACCAGCGCTGGTAGCGTGATGCAGCGGGCACGCCTTGGAGTCGGAACTGCGTCAAAAGAGCATCCGAGATGGGTCTCCGCTACCTCCTTCCACCCATGAGCGCTCCGGCGCCTGCGAAACTGACTCCCGGCGCAACCCCGGTCTACAATGCCTGCATCGGATGGGGAGAGGCGCGGGCATGGCGTGGCGGATTGGGGTCGACATCGGCGGGACTTTCACGGACGTGGCGCTGCTCGACGAGGCGAGCGGCCGCATCGGCGTCGCCAAGGTGCCGAGCACGCCGCGCAATCTCGCCCAGGGCGTGCTGGCGGCGCTCGAGGCGGCGATGCGGCGCCATGGCGTGGCGGCGGCCGACGTGGGGCTGCTGTCGCATGCGACCACCGTCGTCACCAACGCCATCCTCGAGGAGAAGGGCGCGCGCGCCGCGCTCGTGACCACGCGCGGCTTCCGCGACGTCCTGGAGCTGCGGCGCTCCGCCCGGGGCGATCTCTACGATCTCTTCCAGGATGCGCCCGCCACCCTCATCCCACGCCAGCGCCGGTTCGAGATCACCGAGCGCGTGGGGGCCGATGGCGCCGTCGTCACGCCGCTCGCCGAGGCTGAGATCGATCCTCTGATCACCGCTCTCAAAGAAGCGCGCGTCGAAGCGGTCGCCGTCTCGCTCCTCTTCAGCTTCCTCAATCCGGCGCACGAGGCCCGGCTTGGCGCGCGCCTGCGCGCCGCGCTGCCGGGCGTGCCGGTGTACCTGTCGTCGGAGGTGCTGCCCGAGATCAAGGAGTTCGAGCGCACCAGCACGACCGCCGTTTGCGCCTATGTCGGCCCCATTCTCGCGTCGTACTTGAAGGGGCTGGAGGACGCCACGCGCGCCAAGGGCCTGCCTCGCCTCTACGTGATGGGGTCGAACGGCGGCGTCATGGAAGCGGGCGAGGCGGTGGCCATGCCGGCGGCTGCCGTGGAGTCGGGCCCGGCTGCGGGCGTGGTGGCGGCGGCGCTGGTGGCGCGGCAGACCGGGCGCGGCAACCTTCTCTCCTTCGACATGGGCGGCACCACGGCCAAGGCCAGCCTGATCCGCAACGGCCAGTACGAGACGACGCCCGAGTACGAGGTCGGCGGCGGCTCCAGCGGCAATCGCTGGATGCACGGCACCGGCCATCCGATCCGCGTGCCGGTGATCGATCTGGCCGAGGTTTCCGCCGGCGGCGGCTCGATCGCCTGGGTGGATCGCGCGGGCGCACTGCGCGTCGGACCGAAAAGCGCAGGCGCCGATCCGGGCCCAGTCTGCTATGCCCGCGGCGGCAGCAAGCCCACGGTCACCGACTGCGATCTGCTGCTCGGCTACCTCGACAAAGGCTCGCTGCTCGGCGGCGATCTGCCGATCGATCATGCCGCGGCCGAGGCCGCCATCGCCGAACACCTCGCCGAGCCGCTCGGCATCGACGCGCGCGCCGCGGCGGCCGCTGTCGTCGATGTCGTCAACCACGCCATGGCGGAGGCGCTCAAGATCGTGTCCGTGCAGCGCGGGCACGATCCGCGCGAGTTCACGCTCGCCGCCTTCGGCGGGGCCGGGCCGCTGCATGCCGCGGCACTCGCCGGCGAGCTCGGCATCGCCGAGATCATCTGCCCGCCCGTCCCCGGCGCCTTCTCGGCGCTGGGCCTGATCGGCACGGACCTGAAGCGCGATTACGTGCGCACCGTCTATGCCACCACCGCCAACGTCGATCCGGCGCAGCTGGAAGCCGCCTTTGCCGCGCTCGAACGCGAGGGCGCCGGGATGCTCGACCGCGCCCGTATCGCCACCGGCCGGCGGCGGTTCGAGCGTGCCATCGACGCCCGCTACGAGCGTCAGTCCTACGAGCTTTCCATTCCGGTCCCGGGAGGCGTTCTCGATCGCGCGGGTCTGGCGACGATCGCCGAGACCTTTCACGACCGCCATCGCCTCACCTACGGCCACGACAATCGCGCCGAGCCGGTGCAACTCGTGAGCGTGCGCGTGAGCGCGATTGGCGCCATCCCGCCGCTCGCCATCCGCGACAGGACGGCGCCGGCCGGCGCCAAGGCGGTGAAGAGCGAGCGCGAGCTGTGGTTCCGCGACACCGGTGCCGTCACGGCCGCGGTCTACGAGCGCGCGCGCATGCCGGCTGGGCTCACCGTATCCGGACCTGCCGTCATCGAGTCGCTGGAGTCCACCATCCTTGTCCCCCCGGGCTGGCAGGCTAAGATGAACGAGGACGGCTTCGTCGTGCTGACGCGCACTCCCTCTCCCCGCTAGCCCTCGGGCTGGCTGTGGGCACTCCGTTCGTGTGGAGAGCCCGAGGGC
>DATEVP010000145.1:0-3387 GCA_035258465.1 Hyphomicrobiaceae bacterium | reverse complement strand
GGCATCATGCTCAATGCCAATGGGGAGCGCTTCGTCGACGAGGGCGCCGACTTCCGCAACTACACCTATGCAAAGTACGGCCGCGTGATCCTGATGCAGCCTGGGCAGTTCGCCTGGCAGGTGTTCGATGCCAAGATCATCCCCATGCTTCGCGACGAGTATCGCATCAAGCGCGTCACCAAAGTGCGCGCCGACACGCTCGAGGACCTGGTGCAGAAGCTCGATGACGTGAACGCAGCGAAGGCCCTGGAGACCATCAAGGCCTACAACAAGGCCGTCATGACCGAGGTGCCGTTCGACCCCAATGTGAAGGACGGCCGCGGCACGAAAGGCCTCGCGGTGCCGAAATCGAACTGGGCCAACACCATCGACACGCCGCCGTTCGAGGCCTACGCGGTGACCTGCGGGCTCACCTTCACCTTCGGCGGCCTCAAGATCGACACCAGCGCCCGTGTGCTCGACACGGAAGGGGCCGTCATTCCCGGCCTCTACGCGGCCGGCGAGCTGGTCGGCGGCTTGTTCTACTTCAACTATCCCGGCGGGACCGGCCTCATGAACGGCGCCGTGTTCGGCAGGATCGCGGGCTCGTCCGCCGGCCAGCGCGCCGCGCAGCTGCCGTAGCGCTCAGAACAGTCCGCCTAACGCCCCTCACCGAGCCGCTTCTCGACCTGCTCCCGCAAGACATGGCGACGGATCTTGCCGGTGCCCGTCAGCGGCAGCTCGTCGACCTGGATCAGCATCTCGGGCAGCTTGTAATCGGCGACTTGGTTCTTGAGGAACGCCACGATTTCCTCGAGCTGCACCTGTTGTCCCGCCTTTGGGATGACGCAGAGGCAGTTGCGCTCGCCCAAGCGCGCGTCGGCAATGCCGACCATCGCCGCGTGCATGATCTTGGGGTGGGTATAGAGAACCTCCTCGACCTCGCGCGGGAAGAACTTCTTGCCGCCGCGATTGATGATCTCCTTGCGTCGGCCCACGATCTGCACGTTCCCCGCCGCATCGACCACCTTGCCGAGGTCGCCGGTGCGGAACCAGCCCTCGGGCGTGAACGAGTCGGCATTGGCCTGCGGGTTGTTGTGGTAGCCCAGATGCACGCTGGGCCCCAGCGCGGCAATCTCGCCGACCTCGCCGTGGGCAACGTCGTTGCCGGATTCGTCCATGATCCTCAGGCCCATCTCTCCAGCCACGCGGCCGATGGTGCCGTTCACCTTTTGCGGATCGTCGGTGAAACGCGTGTAGGTGTGGAAGCCGGTCTCCAGCATGCCGTAGAGCTCGATCAGGTGGCCCGACATGCGCTTCTGATATTCGCGGATGGTCTCGATCGCGGCTGATGCACCGCCCGTGATCACCACGCGCAGGGAGGAGAGATCGTAGGAGGCGAGCTCCGGCTCGTTGAGCATCGACACGATCGAGGCCGGCGCCGTCGCGATATAGGTGATGCGCTCCTTCTGGATGGCCTCGAGCGCCGCGCGCGCGGAAAACCGCTCGAGCAGGACCGCGCGTGCCCCGGCGATGATGGTCTGCAGGAGGCAGATGTAGCCCCAGTTGAGGCCGACCGGCAGGTAGACGAGCAGCACGTCGCGGTCGGTGACCTTCATGTCCTTGTTGAGCAGGCGCACCGTGCAGATCGTGGTGTTGAAGGAGTGGAGCACGCACTTTGGGTCGCCGGTGGTGCCGGAGGTGAAGGCCATGCGGAAGACCTCGTCGGGATCCATCCGCGCGCGATCGGACGCAGCAATCGGGGGGTGCGTGGCAATGCCCTGGTCGAGGTCCCAGGTGCCTTCGGCGGCGCCGCCGGCCACGATGATGTGCTCCAGGCCGGGGACGGTGGATTTGAGCTCCTTCGCCATGGCCACGTAGTCGAAGCCTTTGAACTCCTTCGGGCACACGAACGCGCGGCTTTCCGAGAAGCGCAGGATGTAGTCCAGCTCGCGCTTGCGGAAATCGGGGTTCACCTTGTTGGCGACCGCGCCGACCAGCTCCAGCGCGAAGAAGACGACGGGAAACTCGATTCGGTTGGGCAGCTGGATCGTCACCACGTCCCCGCGCTTGATGCCGATCTGGCGCAGAAAGGAGGCGCACTTCTCGACGCGCACCTTCAGCTCGCCATAGGTGATGCGGCCCTTGGCATCGGCGAGCGCCTCGCGCTCCGGATGGGCGCGGGCACGCTCCTCCAGAATGCCGAAGAATGTCTCGTTGGTCCAAAGGCCACGCTCCAGATAGCCCTTCGCGAGCTTCGGATTCATCACGGTCTGAAAGCGCATGGCTAACCTCTCAGCGGACGGCTCTGAACAAGCCGCCATCGACGGGCACGGCTGTGCCGGTGATGTAGCGGCCTCTCGGGGAGACCAGCAGCGCAACGATGCTGGCGATATCGTCGACGGTTCCGATGCGCCCCAGGGGCACTTCGGTGCGGAGCTTGTCGCGCATGATGTTGGGGTCCTCGCCGCCGGCGGCAAACACCTTCTCGAGCCGCTTGGTCTCGACGTAGCCGGGGCAGATCGTGTTGACGTTGATGTTGTGGCGCGCCACCTCGAGCGAGAGCGTCTTGGCAAAGCCGATGACGCCGCTCCACGTCGCAACCGACAGGCCAAAGCCCGCAATCGGCTGGATGGCGGACAGAGCCGTGATGTTGAGGATGCTGCCGCCCCGCTTTGTCAAATGCGGGATGGCGCCGCGGGCCATGCGCACGACGTACATGAGGTTCTGCTCGACCGCCTTGGCCCATGCCGCGTCGTCGAAGGTGGCAATCTCGCCGAGCGGCGGCGCGCCGTCGTTGTTGATTAGAATATCGATGCCGCCGAAGTGTTTGGCCACCGTGTCGATGACGCGCGTGCAGTCCTCGGCGCGCCGGCAATCGGCGGCGATGGGCAGCACCTCCGCGCCCGTTTCAGCGCAAATGGTTTCCGCGGCGCGCGACAGATCGGCCTCGCGCCGCGCCGTGATGGCGATGCGCGCGCCTTCCCCGGCGAGCGTGCGGGCAATGCCGTAGCCGATGCCCTGGCTGGCGCCGCCGATGATGGCGATCTTGTCCTTCAGGAAGAGGTCCATTTTACCCCCACGCTGTCGAGAAACGCTTTGGCGTTGGTGTGGAACACCTTTTCGAGGATCTCCTCGGCGTAGCCCTCGGCGCGCCAGTCGCGGATCAGCCGCTCGTAGGTGAAGAGCGGATAGTCGGCGCCGAACATGACGCGATCCTTCAGCCGGCGCGGGATCTCATGCTTGAGGTCGGTGGTGTGGTACTTCGGCGACCAGCCGTGCAGCTCGTACCAGATGTTGCGTTTGTGCATGAGCACCGCGATGGTCTCGGCCTGCCAGGGCCAGCCCGGCCGCCCGGCGACGATGGTCAGTTGCGGATTGTGCGCGGCGACCCAATCGAGGTGGCGG
>DATEVP010000144.1:0-9061 GCA_035258465.1 Hyphomicrobiaceae bacterium | reverse complement strand
CCGGGCATCCGCCCGGAGGAGGGAAGCCTAAGATCGCCGGGTTAATTGTCGCTTAGGATGCGGCAACTTCAAGCGGCGGCCGCAGTGCTTCGCAACTGTGCGATCTCGGCGTCACTGAAGCCCGCTTCGCGCAGGACCTCGTCGGTGTGCTCACCCAGCGCCGGCGCCGCCCCGGCGGGCCGCGGCGTGGCGCAGCCGAGCCGGATCGGCGCCGCAATCGTGCGCGGCATCTCACCGTTCGCGGATTGGATGATGGCGCCGGCGGCGACCGCCTGCTCATCTCTCACCACGTCCTCGATGCGGTTGATCGGGCTGAAGGTCAGCCTGTGGGCCTTGAGCCGCTCGATCCATTCGGCGCTCGCGCGGGCGGCGAATACCTGATCGAGGATCGCCGTCAGAGTCGCGGCGTTGGCGCGCCGCAAGGGCGTGGTGGCGAACCGCGCATCGCTCTCGAGCTCGGGCCGCTCGATGGCCCGGCACAGCCGTGGCCACATGGCCTCCTCCAGCGGCAGGCTCAGTTGCAGCCACCGCTCGTCGCGCGTGCGGTAGAGATTGCCGAGCGCGCTGCGCGGCCGCTCGCGCGGCGGCCGCAGCGGCAGATAAGCGCCCACCAGCGCGGCTTGCGCGTAGACCCCGTTCGACCACAGTCCGTTGGCCAGCAGCGAGGTGGAGACCGTGGTGCCCTTGCCGGTGCGCTCGCGATGGTAAAGCGCCATCATGATGCCGGCGACGAGAGCCATGGCGGTTGCCCGGTCGCCCTGCCCCGGCAGCGAAAAATGCGGCGGCTGGCCGTCGTAACGCAGCTGGTCGGAGAGGCCGGAGCGGGCGAAGTAGGCCGTGGAATCGAAACCTGCCTGGTCGCGATCCGGCCCGGCTTCGCCGAAGCCCGTCAGCGAGGCATAGATCAGCCGCGCATTGAGGCCGGCCACGTCCTCGTGCCTCAGCTTGAGGCGCTCCCGCACCGGCAGCGGGAAGTTGGTAATGAGCACGTCGGTGCGCTCAATCAGCCGGTCGAGCGCGGCACGGCCGGCCGCGTGCTTGAGGTCGAGCGCGATCGAGCGCTTGTTGCGGGAGTCCATGAGCCAGGGATAGTTGATCTCGCTTTTCGGGTAGGCGGCGACTGTAGCCATTGCGCGGTTGGGATCGCCCTCACCGGGCTGCTCGACCTTGATGACGTCGGCGCCATAATCGCCGAGCACGACCGCTGCCGCAGGCCCGGCGATATAGGTCGAGACATCGAGCACCCTTATGCCGGCCAGCGGCAGCGCCTCGGCCATGCCGTCCTCCCCCAGATGACTTTCACACTATGGCACCGTCGCCGTCACCGCCGCGGCCTCGTATGCCTCGCTCGCCGCAAGCCACGCGGCTTCCGCCGCCGCGCGCGCACGGGCAAGCTCGCCGCGCTCGCGCGCGAGCCCCTGGGCGCGGGCGGCATCTCGCGCGTATAGCCCGCTGTCTGCCAGCGCGGCATCGATGGTGGCGATCTGCAGCGACAGGCGCTCGACCTCGGCCTCGGCGCTGACGACATCCCTTTTCAACGGCGCCAGCGCCGCGCGCATTTCCGCCGCCTGCCGCCGCGCCGCCTGAGGCCGCGACTTGCCCGCACCGTTGCCCCTCGGCTTGGCGCGCGGCGCGCCGGGATCGGCACCCCGCTCGGCCAGGCACTCGGCGCGATAGCGGTCGACGTCGCCGTCGTAGCTGCGCACGGTGCCGCCGCGCACGATCCACAGCCGGTCGGCGCAGGCCTCGATCAGATGCCGGTCGTGGGTGATCAGGATCACCGCCCCCTCGTAGTCGTTGAGCGCCCGCACCAGCGCCTCGCGCGCGTCGACATCGAGGTGGTTGGTGGGCTCGTCGAGGATCAGCAGATGCGCGCCGTGGAAGGTCGCGAGCGCGAACAGAAGCCGCGCCTTCTCGCCGCCGGAGAGGTTTTCCGCGCGCGTATCGGCCTTGTCGATGCCGAAGCCGAGCGCACCGAGCCTCGTGCGCCGCTGTGCTTCCGTCGCCTCCGGCATCAGGTCGAGCATGTGCTGATAGGGTGTCTTGCCAACCGGCAGGTCGTCCATCTGGTGCTGGGCGAAATAGCCGACCACGATCTTGTCGGAGGCGATGCGGCGGCCCGCCATCGGCGGCAAGCGCCCGGCGATCAGCCTGGCGAACGTGCTCTTGCCGTTGCCGTTGGCGCCGAGCAGGCCAATGCGGTCATCGGCATCGAGCCTGAGATCCAGGTCCTGCAGCACCGGCTGGCCTTCGACATAACCCGCGGCCGCACCCTCCAGCCGGATCAGCGGGCTCGCTAGCGCCTTGGCCGGGTTGGCAAACAGGAACGGCGCCACCCGCTCCTCGATCTGCTCCGCGATCGGCTGCATGCGGGCCAGCGCCTTGACCCGGCTCTGCGCCTGCGCGGCCTTGGAGGCCTTGGCCTTGAAGCGGATGATGAACGCCTCGATGTGGCGGCGCTCGTCGTCCTGCTTCTTCTTGAGCTTGAGGTCGAGCCGCTGCTTCTCGCGCCGCGCCTCCTCGAACCGGTCGTAGCCGCCGGAGTAGAGCGTGAGCTTGCCCTGCGCCAGGTGCAGGATCGAGCCGACCGAGCCGTTGAGCAGCTCGCGGTCGTGGCTGACGATCAGCACCGTGTGCGGGTAGTCGCGCAGATAATCCTCGAGCCACAGCGTGCCTTCCAGATCGAGATAGTTGGTGGGCTCGTCGAGGAGCAGCAGGTCGGGCTCCGCGAACAGCATGGCCGCCAGGGCCACGCGCATGCGCCAGCCGCCGGAGTATTCCGCGCACGGGCGCTGCTGGCCCGCCTCGTCGAAGCCTAGGCCGGCAAGAATGCGTGCCGCCCGTGCCGGGGCCGCATGAGCCCCGATGTCGGTGAGCCGCTCGTGGATGTCGGCGATGCGGCCGGGATCGTGCGCCGTCTCCGCCTCGGCCAGCAGGCGCTCACGCTCCTTGTCGGCGGCCAGGACGAAGTCGATCAGGCTGTCCGGCCCGCCAGGCGCTTCTTGGGCCACCGCGCCGATCCGCGTCGAGCGGGGGATGTTGATGGCGCCATCGTCGGGGGAGAGCTCGCCGGCGATCAGCCGCAGCAGGGTCGTCTTGCCGGAGCCGTTGCGCCCCACGAGCCCCACCTTGTGCCCATAGGGGATGCCGACGGTCGCCTTGTCGAAGAGCAGGCGGCCTTCGATGCGAAAGGTGAGGTCGTTGATATGCAGCATGGGCGCTGGCCATAGCCCAAGATGCGCGCCCTGTCATGGGCGGCGCCGATGCTGCAGCGGTCGAGGTTCAAAACAGCAGGAGGATGCCGGCGAACAGGCCGCCGAGCACGACCAGGCCCACACGGCGGCGTTGCAGGCGCACCCATGCGCCCGCGCGGACCGGCAGGTCCCGCCACTCGATGCCCGCCAGCCAGGCTAGAGCTAGACCCATGACCAGGCCCATGGCCCAGCCCGAGTAGGCGCCGGGGGAGCCCTGGAGGTGCTGGGCGATCGCGTCCGTCCGCTCGGGAGCCGCAAACAGCAGCCACACACCGAGCGCGGCGGCCCCAAGCGCCAGATAGCCAAATAGGCGATGCATGCCGATTTCCTCTCACCTTAGGCTACCCCGCCGGAACGAATACAGGGTTAATGCACAGCTTCCGATCCGCTAGCGGACTTGGCGCTTTGTGATTTGACCGTCACCGCCGTGCGGGTTCAGAATCGCGGCAAATCTAAAGAAAGGAGGTCTAGGAAAATGTCGCCCCCGGGCAGTTCCTCGGCCGTCCTGACGAGCGCTAAGAGCGCGTGAGACGCAGGGCGGCCCTTCCGACAATCCGCGAATCTGCAGCGGGTCTTGCCGCCGTTTCGTGACGCGGGAGATGCCAGCGCGGGCTGCTCGAAGGGAAGCACCCTCGCCTTCAATTCCCGGCTGACGAAAATGGTGGCGCGCAAAGCCCCGCAAACCTTGATCAGGGATCAGGCGGGCCAGCAATCGGAGACGTACCGCGACATCGGGCAAACGGCTTAGCGCCCGGCCCAACATGTCCTCCGGACCTCCGGCGTAGGTGCGTAAAGCCCCCAACCCAAAGCGCCGCTCGAGAGCGGCCAACGGAGCCCGGCGGATCACGTATCCGTCGGGCTTTCGCTTGTCGGTCGCCTTGGAACGGCCTCCCGGAAAAGCTACGCCCAAGCCTTATCGAGGTGACTGAGTTCCCTGGACCTCCTGCATGCGCGCTGCCCTGATCCTGGCCGTCCTCACCCTAGTGACTGTGCTCGAGCCCGCCAGTGCGGACACGAGCTATGCCTGGCCCGCCGCCCAGGCGGCCGCCGGCCGCGAAGCTCTCGCCTCCCGCATCGCGCCGCCTGCCGGCTTCGAACGGCGCCCGGCCGCACCCGGCAGCTTCGCCGCGTGGCTGCGCGGCCTGCCCCTGAAGCCCGCCGGCGCGCCCGTCCTGCTCTTTTCTGGAATGCCCAAGTTCCGCCAGGACGTGCACGTCGCCGTCGTCGACATCGACGTCGGCACGCGCGATCTGCAGCAGTGCGCCGATGCCGCCATGCGCCTGCGTGCTGAGTGGCTGTTCGCAAGCGGGCGCGCTAAGGAGATCGGTTTCAACGACACCGGCTCGGCCAAGCCCATCGCCTTCTCGCGCTGGAGCGCCGGAGAACGCCCGCATATGTCCGGGCGCGCGCTCAGCTGGTCGCGCAGCGCCGCGCCCGACGCCGGCTACGCCTCGTTCCGCCGCTACATGGATACGGTCTTCACCTGGGCCGGCACCTACTCGCTGGAGCGCGAGCTGCGGCCCGTGCCTGTCGCCGAGATCGAGGCCGGCGACCTTTTCATCAAGGGCGGTTTTCCGGGACACGCCGTGATGGTCGCCGACATTGCCGAGAACCGTGCCACGGGCGAGAAGCGGTTCCTGCTGCTGCAGAGCTTCATGCCGGCGCAGGAGATCCACGTCCTCAAGAACGGCCAGGCGCCGGACGGCTCGCCCTGGTACCCGCTCGACTTCGGCGCTTCCCTGATCACGCCGGAGTGGCTGTTCGCGCGCGAGACCCTGCGGCGCTGGCGGTGACGCAAGTCACCCCGGGCCCTGTGCCACGGCATACAGGCGGTTCGGCTCAATTCAACGCGCGCTCAGCCTGCCGCACCATTTCAGGCATATCGAGCTCTGCGAAGAGATCGCGTGCTCTACGCCAGTATCTGGAAGCCTTCGTCAAGTCCCCCTGCCTCTCATACAGGTTGGCCAGTTTGACGAGCTGACCTGCAATAGCTTCCTTGTCACCGAGCGGCTTAGCGAGCTCGAGGGCCTTTCGGAATTGCTCTTCGGCCTGCGCTAGGTCACCTTTGGCCTGATAGATCATTCCAAGGTTGCTGTGGTTCGTCGGCTTCCTCTCGTCAGGACTCGGCGCCGCAACAAAGGCTCTGCAAACGCCGACCGGGTCGGCGGCAATCACGATGAGGTAGGCGCGGGCTGCCGCATCGGGCTCACTGATGCCCTGCTCCCAATCTCTGATGGTACCGATCGGAATGCGGAAGCACGCCGCGAACTGCTCCTGGGTCAAGCGGAAGGCGCGGCGAATTATCTTCGCGCGGGGTGTGCGCTTCATCCGCTGCAAATCGGCTGCTGACAGCGGCTGCGCGTCGGGATCGGCTCGCGCAGCGGCCTCGATCTCCTCTTCGCTCATCGCACGCATCGAGCGTCGCGCTGATCTACTTGCCTTGTTGGAAATAGTCATCACTTTCACGTCTCGTAGCTCGTCGAGCCGAAATCAGACGAGTGCGTCCCGCACGCTGAGTGTAGACCACGTGCAAAACCGCACCTTCGGCGAAGCCGATGACGATGAAGCGGTCCTCCCCGTAGTTGTCGCGATCATCGATCGCTTCGACGGCATGAGGGTCATGGATCGCCTTTCTGGCCGTGTCGAACCTAACGCGATGCTTGGCGAAGTTTTCTGCGGCCTTCGCGTCGTCCCACTCGAATTCGTCGTCTCGCATGACACTACGGTCCACCCGTAGTTCAGTCAAGTATCCGAGACCGATTGCGCCTCACAACAGCCCCAGCTCGGCCAGCTGCTTCCTCAGCTTCGGCGGCATGGCGACGATGCCGCCGGCGGAACCGCGCTTGAGGTCGTCGGGCGCTTCATCGCCGTCGAGATAGCGCCAGCCCTGGAACGCGCGGCGCGGGGTGGGCCGGACGGGAATCAGCTCGTTCTTCAGGATCAGCAGGCAGCAGTGCGTGCCGTCCTCCTTCGTGCCCTCAGCAATATCCAGCAGCGGCTGGCGCACCTGCACGAGGCCCTTGATCACCCAGTATAGCGAGCCGCCGTCGATCAGCTCCTCGCGCCGCTTGGGCGTCTGGAAGGTGCGATGGAACAGCCGAGGCTTCTTCTCGCCCGCGCGGCGGCGCTGCTTCAGGCGCTCGGCCTGCCAGCCCGCCAGGTCCTCGATGGACTCGCAGCCGACGCACAGCTTGATCAGATGCAACGACATCCCAACTCCTCGCCTGCATTGCCCAAGCCTTACAGGATCATGGCGCTTCCTGCGAGCCCGAGCCCGGCCTAGGCTGGGGACAGCCACAATAGTATCGCCGGACCCAGGGCGGCTACGCGTCCGCCAGCTGTGCAATGAGCGCTCCCTCGCTCACCTGCTCGCCTTCCTTCGCGGCGAGCTTCTCGATCTTCCCGTCGCGGCCGGCGTGCAGCACGTGCTCCATCTTCATGGCCTCGACCACGGCGATGCGATCCCCCTTGGCGACGGTGTCGCCCTCTTTCACGAAGATCTTGGCGACGCGGCCGATGATGGGGGCGCGGATGCTGCCGCCGTCGCCGGCCTCGTCAATGGCCCCGGCCTCGAATGTCGGCCAGCGCAGCTCCACCTGGGCCATGTCGCAAATCACGTATAGCGGATTTGCCTCGCCGATGATGCGCAGCGAGCGCGGCTCCGCCACTGCTCCCGCCTCCTGCCCCGCAACCGATACCACCGGCCCGGCGCTACCCCAGCTCACCTCGACCTTGGTCGCCACACCATCCACCAGCACGGTCAGCTCCTGCCGCCGCGGGCCGGAAAGCCCGAAGGCATCCTGCACGCTCCAGGGCGAATAGCGCTCCTGCGCGATGTCCTGGCGGCGCGCCTCCAGATCGTCGTGCTGGTTCCACAGCATGTGGGCGACGCCGAAGGCGATCGCACGGGGATTGAACGCCTTGGGCGCCAGGCGGTCGAGCTCGCGCGCGATGAACCCGGTGTCCATCTTGCCCGCGGCAAAGGCCGGATGCGTGACGAGGGCATGCAGGAACGCGGCGTTGGTCTTGGGACCGGCGACGACGGTGTCCTCGAGGCCACGGGCAAGTCGCGCGATCGCCGCGTTGCGATCGGGGCCGCTGGCGATCAGCTTGGCAATCATCGAATCGTAGAACGGCGAGATCACCGAGCCCTTCTCCACGCCCGCATCGACGCGCAGCCCCTCGAGCTCGGGCGTCTCGAACGCAACGATGGGGCCGGTCGCGGGCAGGAATCCCCGCGCCGGATCCTCGGCGTTGAGCCGTGCCTCGATGGCGTGGCCGGACATTTCGATTTGGTCTTGCGCCAGCGGCAGCCGCTCGCCTGACGCTATGCGCAACTGCCATTCGACGAGGTCGAGGCCGGTGATCGCCTCGGTCACCGGGTGCTCGACCTGGAGGCGCGTGTTCATCTCGATGAAGTACCAGGGCGCGCCCGCGCTGAGCGCGCCGCCCTCGACCAGGAACTCCACGGTGCCGGCGCCCTCGTAGCCGACAGCGCGCGCGCAGGCGACGGCAGCATCCGTCATCAGCTCGCGCAGCTCGGCCGACATGCCGGGTGCCGGCGCCTCCTCGATCACCTTCTGGTTGCGCCGCTGCAGGGAGCAGTCGCGCTCGAACAGATGCACGACGTTGCCGTGGCGGTCGCCGAACACCTGCACCTCGATGTGGCGCGGTCGGCCGATGACCTTCTCGAGCAGCACACGGGAGTCGCCGAAGGCGGCCTGCGCCTCGCGCTGTGCACTCTCGAGCGCTTCCGCGAAATCTCTCTCCCCCTCGACCAGCCGCATGCCGCGGCCACCCCCGCCGGCGACCGCCTTGATCATCACCGGATAGCCGATGCGCTTGGCTTCCCTGGCGAGTGCCTTGGCACTCTGCGCATCGCCCTGGTAGCCCGGCACCACCGGCACGCCCGCCGCGGCCGCGATCGCCTTGGCCTCGGCCTTGCCGCCCATGCGGCGCATGGCCTGCGGGCTCGGCCCGATGAAGGTGATGCCGGCCGCGCCCACGGCTTCGGCAAAATCGGCGTTCTCGGCGAGAAAGCCGTAACCCGGATGGATGCCATCGGCGCCGGTCGCCTTCGCCGCGGCGATGATCTTGTCGGCGCGCAAGTAGCTCTCGCTCGCCGGACCGGGCCCGATCTCCACCACCTCGTCGGCAAGCGCAGCAAAGGGCGCGCGCCGGTCGGGCTCGGAGGCGACGGCCACCGTCCTCACCCCGAGCCTGCGGGCCGTGGAAATGATACGGACGGCGATCTCGCCGCGATTGGCGATCAGGACCTTCTTCAGCATGGGCGCCCCTCCCTCTCCCCATCGTCCTTCACGATGGGGAGAGGGTCGGGGTGAGGGGCAGCCACAAACGCCGACTCGGAGCAAGTTTCTGCCCTTCACCCTAACCCTCTCCCCGCTCGCCCTCGGGCTATCCATACGGGCGAGTGCAAACCAAAGCGAGCCCGAGGGCAAGCGGGGAGAGGGAACTCAGGCGTTATGGCATTGCAGCGCGGCCGACAGCAATCGCGCTGTGCACAAGTCTGTGCCCTCCCTATGCTCCAGCAGCAACCAAACAGGCGTGACATGCACGTTCTTGCTCGCGGCGACGCCCTGCAACGGCTGAGGCTGGCCTCCGGCCTCCTCCTCTTCACCTTTGCCGCCACGCACTTCCTCAATCACGCGCTGGGCCTCGTCAGCCTCGACGCCATGCACGGGATGCAGGCCTGGCGGAAAGTGGTGACGCGCTCCTGGCCCGGCTCGATGCTCCTCGCCGGCGCGTTCCTCGTGCACATCTCGCTGGCGCTGTACAAGATCTCCCGC
>DATEVP010000143.1:0-3195 GCA_035258465.1 Hyphomicrobiaceae bacterium | reverse complement strand
CGCCCGGCCTGGCCGCTCCGCTTCATGCGCCCCGTGAACGGATTGTTGCGGCAGGCGTCGAGGATGACGAGCTGCAACTTGCTCGCCGCCGTCACCTTGCTCAGCAGCCGCGACAGCGGCATGGCCTCGTCCTCGACGTGGGCGGCCTGCTCCAGGATCGCGTCCACCGGGATCAGATAATTGGTGCCGTTCACCTCGATGCCGTGGCCGGCGTAGTAGATCACGGCCCAGTCGGCGCCGGCCGCCAGATCGCCGAACGACTTCAACGTCGACCCGAGCGTCGGTAGGCTGGCGTCGTAAAGCTCGCGCACCTCGGTGAAGCCGATCGCGCGCAGGACGGCGGCAAACGCCTTGGCGTCGTTCACGGGATTGCGCAGCGCGGGTGCGTGCGCGTAGGCGCTGTTGCCGATGACGAGGGCGACGCGGCGCTCGGCACCCGGTCTGGGCGCAGCCTTGCCTTCCGCAACCGCCTTGGTGAGGCGCTCGACCTGCTGCTTGGCGGTAGCCTTGGCGCGCGCGTCCTCATCGTGCCGGTTGAGCCCTTCGCGCTCCGCCGCCTGCTTGAAGTCTGCGAGCGCCGCCTGGACGTCACCCTTCGCCTCGTAGGCGCGCGCGCGGTTGTTGTAGGCCAGCAGATATTCCGGGTCGATCTTCAGTGCCTCGCTGTATTCGGCGATGGCCTCGTCGAGCTTGTTCTGCCGGGCCAGCACCAGGCCGCGGTTGTTGCGCGCAGGCACGTAGCGGGGGTTGACCCTGATCGCCTCCTCGAAGTCGGCGAGTGCCGCCGCCTGGTCTCCCTTGCGCAGCAGCGCGAGCGCACGATTGTTGCGGACACGGTCGCTGCGGGGGCTGAGCTTCAGGAACTCGGTGTAATCGGCGATGGCGCGGTCGTGCTGCCCCATCTGCGCCAGCGCCCAGCCGCGATTGGCGAGCGACGAGCTGTCCTGAGGGCTGAGCTTCAAGGCCTCGTCGAAATCGAACACCGCCAGCTCGAACAGTTTTTTGCCGGTGTAGGCGATGCCGCGGTTGCGATAGGCCATGGTGCGCAACCCTGTATTCGCGCCCTGGTCCTCGAGCACGCGGCTGCAGGCGGCGATCCGGTCGTCCTGGCTCTGGTTGGCCGCGCATTCGCGCCGGTCCTCCTCGCTGCCCGCGAGCGCCGGGAAGCCAAGCAGCAGCCCGGCCAGCACAATCGTCATGTGACGGAACATGGGCGATCCCTCCCGCTCCCTGGGCAATCCCAAGCGAGCCTAGCGAGAAATCGTGATTGCCCCAAGCCGGTTTGCTGTCGGATCGTTCAGGTCTCGAGCTTCTGCCCCAGCCGCCCGGCCAGATCCTGAATGAATTGCCAGGCAACCCGCCCGGAACGCGCGCCGCGCGTCATCGACCACTCGAGCGCCTCGCGGACCATATCCGCGTCCTTGATCTCGAGCTTGTGGTGGGAGGCGTAGCTCCGGACCATGTCGAGGTACTCGTCCTGGCTGGCATTGTGGAAGCCGAGCCAGAGGCCGAAACGGTCGGAGAGGGATACCTTCTCCTCCACCGCCTCGGACGGGTTGATGGCGGTCGAGCGCTCGTTCTCCATCATGTCGCGCGGCATCAGGTGGCGCCGGTTGGAGGTGGCGTAGAACACCACGTTCTCGGGGCGGCCCTCGATGCCGCCCTCCAGCACCGCCTTGAGCGACTTGTAGGACGTGTCGTCCTTGTCGAAGGAGAGATCGTCGCAGAAGACGATGAAGACGCCATCTGCCTGCCGCAGGTGCGCGAGACAGGCGGGAAGCGAGGCGATGTCCTCGCGGTGGATCTCGACGAGCTTCAGATCGGGCTTGCCCTTCGTGCCCAGCCCAAGCTCCTTGCGCACCTCTGCCTGCGCGGCCTTGACCAGCGATGATTTGCCCATGCCGCGTGCGCCCCACAGCAGAGCGTTGTTGGCAGGAAGGCCTCGTGCGAACCGGCGCGTGTTGTCGAGCAGCTGCTCGGCCGCGCGGTCGATGCCCTTGAGCAGGGCGAGCGGCTGGCGATTGATGTGCGCGACCGGCAGGAATGCCTCGGGCGAGGCCTGCCACACGAACGCCTCGGCGCTCGTGAAATCGGGCTTTGCCGGAGCGGGCGGAGCCAGCCGGTCGAGTGCCGCGGCGAGCCGGTCCAAGCGGTCGAGCAGGGCCTTCTCATCGCTCATTGCGGACGTGCAATCCTGTGCCAGGAGCCGGAGGGAAGATCGCGCTCCGGCGTTCTATAAACGAGTGCGGAGGCCCCGTCACCGACGCGGTCGCGAAGTGGTTGCAAACGGGGGGCGGACCACTATAGTCCCCGCCAAATCACCGCGTCGCCGTCGTTTATCCTCCGGCGCCGGGGCGGCGATCGTATTGGCTCTCAGGACACGCACGATGCTGATTTCACCGGCCTACGCCCAAGGAGCTGCGGGAGGCAGCGATTTCTTCATCCAGCTCGTCCCGATCCTGCTCATGTTCGTGATCTTCTACCTGCTGCTTTTGCGTCCCCAACAGCAACGCGCCAAGGTGCATCGCGAGATGGTCGCCAACCTTCGCCGCGGCGACACCGTCGTCACGGCCGGCGGCATCGTCGGCAAGGTCACCAAGGTGCGCGACGACAACGAGATCGAGGTCGAGATCGCGGACAACACCCGCGTGCGGGTGATCAAGGCAACCGTGGCCGAAGTGCGCGCCAAGGGCGAGCCGGTCAAGGAAAGCGCGTGATATAAGCGCCGCGAGGCGCGTTCGAAGCCAACAGCCAGGCGAGGCGTAATTCTGCCATGCTGCAGTTCACCCCATGGAAGCAGGCGACGGTTATCGTGATCTGCCTGCTGGGCATGCTCTTTGTCGCGCCGAACTTCATCTCCAAGGAGCGGCTGGACCAGCTGCCGGGCTGGTTCCCCCGGACGCAGCTCAATCTGGGCCTCGACCTGCGCGGCGGCGCCCATCTCCTGCTGGCGATGGAAACGGCGGATGTGCGCAAGGACTGGCTGGAGACCTTGCGGGACGATGCGCGCAAGCGCTTGCGCGATGCCAAGATCGCCTTCACCGGGCTCGGCATCGTCAACAATACCGTGCAGGGCCGGCTCGCCAAGGCCGAGGACGGCGACGCGGCGCTGAAGGAGCTGCGCGGTCTCGTGCAGCAGTCGGGCAACCTCATTCTCGGCACCACGGTCAGTGACGTGCAGGTGACCAAGGGCGA
>DATEVP010000142.1:0-9909 GCA_035258465.1 Hyphomicrobiaceae bacterium | reverse complement strand
TCCCCACTACCTGGGCGACACTAGGGGACACCTAGACGAATTCAGGGCGGATCTCGGCGCATGCCCGGTGGCACGGCCACCCCAAATATCGCACACAATCCCCTTTTGTATGCGAAAACAGCACACGTTATTGACCGCGGGGAGGCCTGTCAACGATCCCCCGGGGCCTGCTGGTTCACCGGAGCTGTGAAATGCCCGGCTATCTCACAAATCGCGCAAACGCGCGCGCCACGTCCTCGTAGACCTGGCGCTTGAACGGCACGGCCAGCCGCGGGATGTCGGTTACCGGCGCCCAGCGCCAGTCGTCGAACTCGGCCTTGCGGCCGCGGGGGGAAATGTCGATTTCGGCGTCATCGCCGGCAAAGCGCATGGCGAACCACTTCTGCCGCTGGCCGCGGTATCTGCCCTTCAGCGCCACGCCCAGCAGCTCGTCGGGCAGATCGTAGCTGAGCCAGCGCGGCGCCTCGGCCAGCACCTCGACGCTGACCGCGCCGGTCTCTTCTTCCAGCTCGCGCAGCGCGGCCGCCCGGCAGGCCTCGCCCGCGGAAATCCCGCCCTGCGGCATCTGCCAGATGTAGCTGCCGGAGTCGCCGGCCCATTTCGGCCGCCGCCGGCCGACCCACACCAAGCCAGCGCGGTTGATCAGCATGATCCCGACGCACGGGCGATAGGGCAGATCTAGGGACGCCAGGGCCATCGTTCGCTGCGCAACCCGCCTGTCGAATGGTGTTCACCCCGACTCTTCAATGATTTGCGCGGTTTGTCACGTTTTTCTGTAAGCCGTCCGGCCGAATTGCCGCGCCAGCCGGCGCCGCCGGGATCAACCCTGAGGCCGGGCGAGCGCCGCGAAGTCGCGCACCACCTTTTCGTAGACGGCGCGCTTGAAGGGCACGATCAGGCCCGCCAGCTCGTCGATGCCGGCCCAGCGCCAGGCGTCGAACTCCGGCTGGTGACCGGGCCGCTCGAGCTCGATCTCCGTGTCGGGACCCGAGAAGCGCACCACGAACCACTTCTGCTTCTGCCCGCGGTAGCGCCCGCCCCACGCCTTTGGCCGCAGGTGCTCGGGCAGGTCGTAGATGTACCAAGTGGGGCTCTCGGCGATGATCTCGACCGAGCGGATGCCGGTTTCTTCCTCCAGCTCCCGCAAGGCTGCCTTTGCTGGGTCCTCCTGCTCATCGATGCCGCCCTGCGGCATCTGCCACCAGGCGCCGGGTCCCTCGGGCTCACCGGGGGCATCGTGGCGCCGCCCGATCCACACCTGCCCCGCCCGGTTCAGCACCATGATGCCGACGCAGGGACGGTAGGGCAGTGCTGTGTCCTCGACCGTCACCGCGGTTGGCTCCACGCTGTCTGCGACCACCCAAAAAGCATTGGGCGCCATTCCGGCGCCCAAGCTATTTCATCTGACCCGGCCGAGCGAACCGCTGCGGCCCTTATTTCTGCTTGGGCTGCGGGTCCGTCTTCGCCGCCTCGGCCTTGCGCGCCGGTACCGGCTGCTCGCCGCGGAGCACCTTGAGAGCGTACTGCAGCTGCGTATCCTTCTCCGCCTCCTTGGGGACGTAGTTGGACGAGCCGGAGCTCTCCTTGCCGTCCTTGGGATCGCCCTTGAGGTGGCCTCTCAGCGTCGACTCGCTGGGCAGCCTGCTCGTCGGCTTCGTTTGCATCTCCGGCGGCAACTCCTGCTCCACGACGACGTCGGGATCGATGCCGCGCGCCTGGATGGAGCGCCCGGCCGGCGTGTAGTAGCGCGCCGTGGTCAGGCGGATCGCCCCGTTGGCGCCTAGCGGAATGATGGTCTGCACCGAGCCCTTGCCGAAGGAGCGCGTGCCGATCACGGTTGCGCGCTTGTGGTCCTGCAGGGCGCCGGCGACGATCTCGGATGCCGATGCCGAGCCGCCGTTGATGAGCACCATGATCGGTTTGCCGTCGCTGATGTCGCCCGGCCTGGCGTTGGCGCGCTGCGTTTCCTCTAGGCCGCGACCCTTGGTGAGGACGATGGCACCCTTCTCCAGGAAGTCGTCGGACACAGCGATCGCCTGATCGAGCAGCCCGCCCGGGTTGCCCCGCAGATCGATGACGTAGCCCTTGAGGGGCTTGCCGGGGCTCTTTTTCAGCCCCTCGACGGCCTTGACCAGATTGGAGTGCGTCTGCTCGTTGAACGTGGACACTTTGACGTAGGCCACGTCGCCTTCCAGCCGCGCCTTGATCGCATTGATGCGGATCACGTCGCGCACGATCCGCAGATCGAACGGGTCGTCCTTGCCCTTGCGCACGATGGTGAGCGAGATCGGCGTGTTGACCGGACCGCGCATCTTCTCCACCGCCTGCTCCAGCGTCAGGCCGACGATCTGCTCGCCATCCAGATGCGTTATGAGATCGTTGGTCTGCACGCCCGCCTTCGCCGCCGGCGTATCGTCGATCGGCGACACCACCTTGACGACGCCGTTCTCCATGGTCACTTCGATGCCGAGCCCGCCGAACTCTCCGCGCGTCTGCACCTGCATGTCGCGGAAACTCTTCGGGTTGAGATAGGCGGAGTGCGGATCGAGCGCGGCCAGCATGCCGTTGATGGCCGAATCGATCAGCATCGAGTCGTCCGGCTTCTCGACGTAGTCGTTGCGCACGCGCTCCAGCACGTCGCCGAACAAGTCGAGCTGCTTGTAGATCTCGGAGTTGCCGGACGTGGCGGAGTAGGTCCGGCTGACATTCAGAACCGTCGTGGCTCCAGCGAGACATGCCAGCATCACGAATGCCCAGAATGCGAAGTCCGATTTGCGCGTCATCCTTGCACCTTTCGAGAGCCGTCCGCCCACCAGGGGTCGGGATCTATTGGCCGCTGGTCCTTGCGGAATTCGATGTACAGGACCGGGGCATTGTCCTGTGCCTTGGCCTGTGCCGATTTCGCGGCTGCACTCATCACGCCCACCGGCTCGCCGGCAAGCACGAATTGGCCCAGTTGCACGTCTATTTGAGATAACCCTGCCAGAAGAATATGATAACCTGCACCGGCGTTAATAATCAAGAGCTGGCCATAGCTGCGGAACTCGCCAGCGTACACGATCCATCCATCGGTTGGCGACACCACCTGGGCGCCCTGCCGCGTCTCGATGACGAGCCCCTTCGACTGGCTGCCGTATTGCGTTTTCTCGCCGAACGTCAAAACACGGCGGCCGTGCGCCGGTACGGGCAAGATGCCTTTGGCCTCGGAAAACGGCATCGCCGGCTTGATGCGGCCGGGCGTGAGCATCGCCACGCGTTCGCTATTGGGCGCCAGCACCACCGAGGGAGCGGGTTCCGCGCTGCCGGACGGCGTCCGACCGCCGGCTGCCGGCTGCTGCTCGGCGGCGGCGATCTCCTGCTCGTAGTTGCCGAGGCCGGTTCGCTTGGCGACCTCCTTGTCGAGCTTGCCGATCAGCTCGCTGAGGTCCGACACGCTCTTTGAGATCTCGGCCGCCGCTTCGCGCACCTGGGAAAGCTCGGTCTGACGCTCGGTCAGCGACTGACGCTTGGATTCCTGCAGGCCAGCCAAGCGGGTGCGAGCGTCGCTGAGACGAGCCGTCTCGGTGCGCAGCTTCTCGCCTTCGGTGCGGATGCTGGTCATGACGCCCACGAGGTCGTTGAGCTGCTCGGCGAGCGCCACCGCCTGGCCTCGGAGCTCGGGAAACGCGGATGCCAGCAGCATGGCGCTGCGCACCATGGCAAGCGCGTCCTCGCGGCGGGTGATCATCACCGGCGGCGGGTTCCTGCCCATGCGCTGCATGGCGGCCAGCAACGACGAGATCGTGCCGTGACGCTGCTCCAGCGAGCCGCGCACGCGCTTCTCCTGCGCCTCGAGCTCACCCAGCCGGGATTCGATGCCGCTGAGCTGCGCCTCGCTCTGCTGGATCAGCTTCGCCGTCTCCACCAGCCGCGCATTGATGCGCTCGCGCTCGGCCTGGATCTTATCCAGGTCGCCTTGCAGCTCCTTGGAGCGGCGCTGGGTGGCCTCCAGCCGGTCGCGATTGCTCTCCAGCCGCTTGCGCGCTTCGTCCTGGCTGATGCTGCCCTGTGCCGTCGCAAGCGCGGGGCCGGCAACGGTGAAGCCCATTGCGAGCCAGGCGCAGATCAGGATTCTCTTGCGGGCCACGTCCCTGCCAGGTCCTCGTCTCGACGAAAGTTCAATACCGCGGATTCGGCCGCACAACGGCTATACGCCCATTTGCTTTCCAAAGATCGCGCGAATTGTGGCACGGGTGAGTTACCAGATTGGCGCATGCGTGAGTGTTGCCGAAAGGGAGCACGTGTGGATAGTGCGCATGAGATGGCTGTGGCCATTGACAAGGTTTCAGAATGGAAAACGCGCTCTGGTATCTGAGCACCTTGGCCCTGATCGCCGTGCTGGTGGTGCTGCTGGCCGGACTGTGGAACATGATGCGCGGGGCTAGTCCCAACCTGAGCCAAACGCTGATGCGCTGGCGTGTGGGCCTGCAGTTCTTGGCCATTATCATTGCCATGTTGCTAGTATATCTGTTGCGGCCTTGAGCCTGGGGCACGCTTGACCAGGGTGGTCCGGCGGCTAGGTTGAAGCTTGCAAGGCCCGGACTTGCATCCGGGCGCGGTCTCGCACCATGGTCGTTCTCAACAAGATTTATACGCGCACCGGCGACACCGGCCTCACTGCGCTCGGGACGGGCGAGCGTGTGCCCAAGCATTCGGCACGAATCGCCGCCTACGGGACGGTCGATGAGACCAATGCCAGCATCGGCATGGCGCGCATCCATTTGGGCGGCGCGCATGCCGACGTCGACGCCATCCTGGGCCGCATCCAGAACGACCTCTTCGATCTCGGCGCCGACCTCACCGTGCCAGAGGGTGGCCAGAAGGCGGCGCGCGAGCCGCTGCGTGTCGTCGATGCCCAGGTCAAGCGCCTCGAGGACGAGATCGACGAGCTCAACGGCACCCTGAAGCCGTTGCGGTCGTTCGTCCTGCCCGGCGGATCGGCCGCGGCCGCAGCGCTGCACGTGGCGCGCACGGTGTGCCGCCGCGCCGAGCGCTGCATGGTGGAGCTTGCCGCTCAGCAGGGTGAGCACGTCTCAGCACCGGCCCTGAAGTACATCAATCGCCTGTCCGATCTCCTGTTCGTCGCCAGCCGCTATGTCAACGAGCGCGGGCAGGGCGATGTGCTTTGGGTGCCGGGCCAGAACCGCTAGCGGACCCGACGCGCATATCCCAGCAAAGGTACGAGCCCCGTGGTCTTCATTCCCCTTTCGGACGAGAACCCTCTGCGCACCATTCGCTTTCAGTGGGTCACGATCAGCCTGATCGCCCTGAACGTCGCGATCTTCATCTGGCAGAGCGGGGGAGGAGGGCAAACGGCTGCGGCGAGCTTCGCGCTCATTCCCACGGAGCTGTTCCAGGTGCGTATCTTTGGAGGGCCGGCACACGGTGTCTACGACGCATTCTACGTGCCGACGGGATATGGGCTCCTCAGCTACTGGTTTGGGGGCGGAATCCCGGAGGGGTTCACGTTGCTGAGCTATATGTTCCTGCACGGCGATATCATCCACCTGGCCTCCAACATGCTCTTCCTGTGGGTGTTCGGCGACAACGTCGAGGACGCCATGGGGCATGTGAAGTATCTGGTGTTCTATGTTGCCTGCGGGGTTGCCGGCGCTCTCGCTCACGCTTTCATGCTGCCGGCGTCCACCTTGCCCCTCATCGGCGCCAGCGGTGCCGTGGCCGGGGTGATCGCCGCCTACCTCATCCTGCACCCGCGCGTCCTGGTGTGGGTGCTGGTGTTCCGGTTCATCCCGCTCAAGATTTCGGCGGCGTGGGTGCTCGGCGCCTGGGTCGCAACCCAGCTTCTGATGGTCGTGTTCGACCAGCCCAACCAGGTCGCCTGGTGGGCGCACATCGGCGGACTGGTGGCCGGCGCGGTTCTCATCGTCTTCATGCGCCGGCCCGGCCTGCCGCTGTTCGACCGCCGCGGCACGCCCTCCTGACGGCCTCGCACACCCCAAGACGGCCGGCGCCCGTCTGCATCCTGCGGCGTTTGCGCAACTACGTATGGTGCCCAAGCGTTGTCCAGCTTGGTGCGTAAGTTGCCCAATTGACACCCATTTGTCGCAGTCCTACGCTTGCATTTCGCACTTGCGAAGCGTCGTGCCTGAGTCGTCAAAAAGGCGTCACAAATAACAAGCGCGAGACGATTGCAGTGCAGCACGGTCGACCGGGGATCGTGCCGTGCGCAGATGGAGCCTCTTGGGGAATGAAAGTTCTCGTCGCTGTAAAGCGCGTGGTCGACTTCAACGTCAAGATCCGCGTCAAATCCGACGGATCGGGCGTGGAGCTCGCCAACGTCAAGATGTCGATGAACCCCTTCGACGAGATCGCCGTCGAGGAGGCGGTCCGGCTCAGGGAAAAGGGCCAGGTGCAGGAGATCGTCGCCGTCTCCATCGGCCCCACCAAGTCGCAAGAGACGATCCGCACGGCTTTGTCCATGGGCGCCGACCGTGGCCTGCTGATCGAGACACCGGAGGGACAGGCGGTCGAGCCGTTGACGGTGGCCAAGCTGCTCAAGGGCGTGATCGATGCCGAGAAGCCCGCCTTCATCATTCTGGGCAAGCAGGCGATCGACGACGACTGCAACCAGACCGGCCAGATGCTGGCGGCGCTCGTCGGCTGGCCGCAGGCGACCTTTGCGTCGAAGATCGTCATCGACGGCGAAATCGCGCTCGTCACGCGCGAGGTCGACGGCGGCCTCGAGACGCTGAAGCTCAAGCTGCCCGCCGTGATCACCACGGACCTGCGCCTCAACGAGCCGCGCTACCCCTCGCTCCCAAACATCATGAAGGCGAAGAAGAAGCCGCTCGAGATCAAGAAACCAGCCGACTACGGCGTCGACCCGGCGCCGCGCCTCAAAGTCTTGAAGACCGTCGAGCCGCCGGGCCGCAAGGCCGGCGTCAAGGTGGCCAACGCCGCCGAGCTGATCGCCAAGCTCAAAGAGACGGGAGCGCTGGCATGACCACGCTGCTCCTCGCCGACCACGACAACAAGTCGCTGAGCGCCGGCGTTGCCAAGGCCATGAGCGCGGCAAAGGCGCTGGGCCAGGAGGTGCACGTGCTGGTGGCCGGCGCCGACGCCAGGCCCGTCGCGGAAGCCTGCGCCAAGCTCGAGGGCGCCGCCAAGGTGCTCCATGCCGATGCGCCCCATCTCGGCCACCAGCTGGCCGAGGAGGTCACTGCGCTGATCGTCGGCCTGATGCCAGGCTACGACGCGGTCGTTGCCGCCTCCACGGCGGCCGGCAAGAATGTCCTGCCGCGCGTCGCAGCAGGGCTCGACGTGATGCAGCTCTCCGACATCATCAAGGTGCTCAGCCCCGACACGTTCGAGCGACCGATCTATGCCGGCAATGCCATCCAGACGGTGCAGTCAAGCGACAAGAAAAAGGTCATCACGGTACGCACGACCGCCTTCCCGGCGGTGGGCAACAGCGGCTCCGCTCCGATCGAGACGATAAAGGCCCCGTCCCCCGTGGGCCTTTCGAGTTTCGAGAAGGCCGAGATCCAGAAGTCCGATCGGCCGGAGCTGACGGCGGCCAAGATCGTCGTCTCCGGCGGGCGCGGCCTGCAATCGAGCGAGAACTTCAAGAAGTACATCGAGCCGGTGGCCGACAAGCTGGGCGCCGCCGTCGGCGCTTCCCGCGCCGCCGTCGATGCGGGCTACATGCCCAACGACTACCAGGTCGGCCAGACCGGCAAAGTGGTGGCGCCGGAGCTGTACATCGCCGTGGGCATCTCGGGCGCCATTCAGCACTTGGCCGGCATGAAGGACAGCAAGGTCATCGTTGCCATCAACAAGGATGCCGAGGCGCCGATCTTCCAGGTGGCGGACTACGGACTGGTGGCGGATCTGTTCCAGGTGCTGCCGGAGCTCGATGCCGAGTTGGGCAAGGCCGGCAAGTGAGCGGCAGAGGTGTTTCAACCGGGGTGGGGAAGGAGCCAGGCGTCATGGACGCAAAGCGGCCGCGCAAGAGCGCAGACGACAGCTCGAGTACCGCCGTCAAGTCGGTCGCCATCATCGGCGCCGGCCAGATGGGCAACGGCATTGCCCATGTCGTGGCGCTGGCCGGCTACGACGTCGGCCTGTACGATGTGCGGAAGGAGGCCATCGAGAAGGCGCGCGCCACCATCGAGCGCAACATGACGCGCCAGGTCTCGCGCAACCTCATCACCGAGCCGCAGATGCAGTCGGCGCTCGAGCGCATCAGCATCGCGCCCGATCTCCCAGCCGTCGGCCAGGCCGACCTCGTCATCGAGGCGGCGACGGAAGACGAAGCCGTCAAGCGCAAGATTTTCGCCGACCTTTGTCCCCACCTCGGCAACACCACGATCCTGGCGACCAACACCTCCTCGATCTCCATTACGCGGCTCGCTGCCTCCACGGACCGGCCCGAGCGCTTCATCGGCATGCATTTCATGAATCCCGTGCCGATGATGCAGCTGGTCGAGCTGATCCGCGGCATCGCCACCGACGACGAGACCTTCGCCGCGGCCAAGAGCTTCATCCAGAGCCTCGGCAAGACCATCACCGTGTCCGAAGACTTCCCAGCCTTCATCGTCAACCGCATCCTGCTGCCGATGATCAACGAGGCCGTCTACACGCTCTATGAGGGCGTCGGCACGGTGGAGGGCATCGACAAGGCCATGCGGCTCGGCGCCAATCACCCGATGGGGCCGCTGGAGCTGGCCGACTTCATCGGGCTCGACGTGTGCCTCTCGGTGATGCAGGTGCTCTACGAGGGCCTGGCCGACTCCAAGTACCGGCCGTGTCCGCTGCTGGTGAAATACGTGGAGGCCGGCTGGCTCGGCCGCAAGACCCAGCGCGGCTTCTACGACTACCGGGGCGAGAAGCCGGTCCCGACGCGGTGATTGCTTCTCCCCGCTATCCCTTCGGCGCCGTCTGCTGCCAGGCCGGCATCGCCGCATGCTTGGCAAACCAGGCTTTGATGTTGCCGTATCTCTCCAACGGCATCTTGGCCCGCTCGGCATGGAACAGCGGCGCGACCACGGTGAAGTCCGCAAGCGTCGGCGCGTCACCGACCAGGTAGGCCTGGCGCCCGAGATGCTTGTCGAGCACGCCGGCTTCCTGATGGAACATCTCCGCGGCTGACGCGAGCGCCTTCTGGTCGGGCTCGCCGATCTTCAAGATCGCTTTGACGACATTCTCGAACAGGAACGGCGTCGTGCCCCGGCTCCAGTGCTGCAGGTGCCAGCTCTGCCAGCGCATGATGTCGGCCCGCGTCCTGGCATCGTCGGGCCACAGCGGCGTTTTTCGCTTGCTGCCGAGGTACTGCATGATCGCGCTCGATTCCCACAACGAGAAATCGCCGTCGACCAGCGTCGGTGTGCGCCCGGTGGGGTTGAGTGCCAGGTACTCAGGCTTGCGTTGCGCGCCCTTGCTGAGATCGACAAGCTCGAACTCCAGGGGCAGGTCGAGCTGGTGGGCGGTGGCGCGCACCTTCCAGGTGTTGGGCGAAGGTGGAAAACCGTAGAGTTTCATGGTCACATCTCCTATTCAGGCTTCGTACTTATCGTGCCGGCGCACCCAGGCCATCGGATGCTTGAGGTCCTGCTCGTCGCGGCCTTTGGGTACGAGGTCGAGCAGCTGATAGGTCCCGTTCAACGTGTCGAGGCCGCGCGCGTAGCACGAGTAGGTGTGATAGACCGCGCCGTCCTCGCCCTTGGCGAACACGCTCACCCCCGGCGCCTCCGACGAGCCGAAGCCGGCGGCCTCGTAGTTGTAGACGGCCGTCTTCTGCTCCTCGGGCGTGAAGGAGACGTGATAGTCGCGGTTGAAGTCGCAGCCCAGCGACGACACCCATTTGAAATTCCAGCCCATGCGCCTCTTGTAGGCTTCGAGCTTGTCCAG
>DATEVP010000141.1:0-5018 GCA_035258465.1 Hyphomicrobiaceae bacterium | reverse complement strand
GCCTGTACGCCGCCGCAGCGTCCTTGGACGCACGTGGATTCAGGTGTCGGCTTGCCAGCCGTGGAGCCAATCGTAGCCCGCCATCAGCCAGGCCCCGGGCAGTAGTCGCAGAGCCACGTTGCGCCCCCACGAGAGCGGCGGCGGCAGATGATAGATGCGCCCCTGGCGCCGGCTGAGCGCCTGCACGCGCATTGCGCGTTTCCGGCGCAGGGTCTCGAACAGGCTGAGCGCACGCGCCTCGTCGCCGGCATGGACGCCGAGGCAATTGCCGAGAACGAGCGCGTCTTCCAGCGCCAGCACCCCGCCTTGCGCCAGATAGGGCAGCATGGGATGCGCGGCATCGCCCATGAGCGCGGCGCGGCCCAGCGTCCAGCGTGGCAGCGGTGCGAGGCGGTGGAGCGCCCACTTTCGCCACTCGGTCACGGGCATGAGGACATCGGCGAGACGGCGGTGAAATCCGGAAACGTGCGCGCGCAACGTGTCGAGGTCGGCGGTGGCGTCCCATTCGCGCTCCCGCCAGTCCTCGCGAGCGATGACGACCACCGCCACCTCGCTCCCGCGCCGCACCGGATAGTGCACGATGTGAACGCCAGGCGTGAGCCACAGCCCGACGGCCGGCTCGGCCAGGCGTCCCGCGTCGCTCGCTTTGAGCACCGTGCGGGTCGCGGTCGCGCCGGCGAACTGCGGTTCATGCGCGGGGCAAACGCTGGCCCGCACCCGCGACCATAGCCCGTCCGCGCCGACCAGCGCGCAGCCGGCAACGGTGGCGCCCGCGGTGCTGCTGGCCGTTACGGACTCGCCCTCTTCAACGAGCGCGGCAAGCGCAAAGCCCGTGCGCAGCGTGATGCGCGGTTCGGCGGCGGCCGCGGCGAGCAGCGCGCCATGCAGATCGCCGCGATGGGCCGCCCAATAGGGCGCGCCGTGTCGCGCCGCGATCCACCGCCCGAGCGGCAGGGACGCCAGCAGGCTTCCCGTGCGGCCGTCATGGACGCGGATGGCATCGGGCTCGCCCACCAGCGGGCGAAGTGCCGTAGCCAGCCCCAGCCGCTCGAGCACCTTTACTCCGTTGGGGCCGAGCTGGATGCCGGCGCCCGCGGTCGCGAACTGGTCGTGCTGCTCCAGGACGATTGCGTTGCGCCCCGACTTCGCCAGCGCCAGCGCCAGCGCCAGGCCGCCGATGCCGCCGCCTGCGATCAGGATCGGGCCGGCGGCGGCCATGGCAGCATCCCTGCCTGAGGTTCAGGTTGTCGCGTCGGCCTCGACCAGGCAGCCCTCGGGATCGCTGGCATCGGCCGCCAGACGCGGATCATGCACATAGAGCGTCGAGCAGTAGGGGCACAGGATCTGGCCGTCCGCGCCCATGTCGAGAAAGACGTGCGGGTGATCGTGCGGCGGCCGCGCGCCCATGCACTGGAACTCCTTCACGCCCACGTGAATCTTCTCCACGCCCTGATCGTTGGCGAAATGGGGAACGAGCGACTGGGCCATGCGCGCCGCCTCTGCAACTGCCGGTCGCCCGCGACGATAGCGGCTCGCGCCGGGGGATGATAGGGGTGGATGGCGTCGCAGCGTGAGAACGAGGAGCGCGCGTGCAGACATTCGACTCCGAGGGCGTGCGCATCGCCTTCATCGACGAAGGCGAGGGGGAGCCGGTGCTCCTGATCCACGGCTTTGCCTCCAATGTGCGCGCCAACTGGATCGAGCCGGGCTGGGTGAGCTTCCTCGAGGCCCGCGGGTTTCGCGTCGTCGCCTTCGACAATCGCGGGCACGGGATGAGCGAGAAGCTCTACGACCGCGACCTCTACGGTGCGCCGCTGATGGCCGAGGACGCGCGCCGGCTGCTGGACCACCTCGCCATACCCCGCGCCGACGTGATGGGCTATTCGATGGGCGCGCGCATCGCCGCCTTCCTCGCCCTTGCGAACCCTGAGCGCGTGCGCAGCGCCATCTTCGGCGGGCTCGGCGCCAACATGGTGCGGCCGGTGGCCGGCACCGGTCCCATCGCGCGGGCGTTGGAGGCGGCGTCGATCGACGAGGTGCAGAACCCGACCGCCCGCACCTTCCGCGCGTTTGCGGAGAAGACGGGCAACGACCTCGAGGCGCTGGCGGCCTGCATCCGCTCCTCGCGCGAGCCGATCACCCGCGATATGGTCGCCGCACTGAAATGCCCGGTGCTGGTGGCGGCCGGCACCGAGGACGTCATTGGTGGGGCGGCCGAAGAATTAGCAGCCCTCATCCCCGGGGCCGAGGCGCTGCCGATCCCGGGGCGCGATCACATGCTTGCGGTCGGCGACAAGGTCTACAAGGAGGGCGTGCTGGCCTTCCTGCGGCGGCGCCCCTGAGCCGAGAAACGAGAAGCGATCATGGCGGCAGAATTCAAGGTCATCAATCCCGACTACGCGACAGCCGTGCGCGAAAGCTTCGGCAGGCAGGGCCTGATGCACACCCTGGGTGCCCGCATCGTCACCATCGAGCCCGGCCTCTGCGTCATCGAGATGGCCTACGCCCCCGGCGTCTCGCAGCAGTACGGCTACTTCCATGGCGGGGCCATCGGCGCGATTGCCGACAATGCGGCGGGCTATGCCGCCTACTCGCTGATGCCGGCGGGCGCCGAGATCCTCACCGTCGAATACAAGATCAACCTGATCCGCCCCGCGGTGCCGCCGACGTTGCGCGCGGAGGGGCGCGTCTTGCGCGCCGGCAAGACGCTCACCGTCTGCCGCGCCGACGTCTATCACATGAAGAATGGAGCACCCGGCGGGCTCGAAGCCTGCGCGCTGCTGCAGTCGACGCTGATGTGCCTGGAGCCGTCGGGCTCGTGAGCAAGGCGGCGGCGCCAAGAAAAAGGGCCCCCGCATGGCCACCGGCAATAACCCATGAGGATACGCGGGGGACGTTCCATGGGTCGAGCCGGCGGCGATATGCAGGAGCCGGGGGACGCACACAACTACGCAAGGGTACTCAACGCACTTTCGGGCAAGCACACGCTAGCAGCGTGTACAACCCGAGTGGAGGGCAAAGCTCTAACGAACCAACGCAATCCTGTGGATAAGTGTCTGGCATTGTTCGTGGTCGAATCGAATCTGCGGCGATGGGAAAGTGCGAACCTGAGCTTTCAACGCCCTCTTCCTCATGCGAGATTGCCCGATATGACGCGCTTGTTGTTGAAAGTCCTGCAGTTCTGCCTCGTTGCGGGACTGCTTTTCTGGCAGGGGCTGGGGATCGCTCCAGCGCTGGCCCAGACCCAGGTCGACTTGGAGCTGGTCATCGCCGTCGATGTCTCCCTGTCGATGGACCTCGACGAGCAGCGCCTGCAGCGGGACGGCTATGTCGCCGCCTTCCGCGACCCGGAGGTGCACAAGGCCATCACCTCCGGCGCCTTTGGAAGCATCGCCGTCACCTACCTGGAGTGGGCCGGGCCGCCGATCCAGCAGGTGGTCGTGCCCTGGACGGTGATCGACGGGCCGCAGGGAGCGCAAGCCCTTGCCGACAGGCTGGAAAGCGTCCCCATCTCGCGCGCGCGCATGACGTCGATCTCCTCGGCGCTGGATTTTTCCGGCGGCCTTTTCGACACGAGCGGGGTGAAGGGCATCCGCCGCGTGATCGACATCTCCGGCGACGGCCCCAACAATGCCGGCCGGCCGGTGACGCCCGCCCGCGACGAGCTCGTCGCCAAGGGCATCGTCATCAACGGCTTGCCGATCATGCTGAAGCTGGCCTCCGGGTATTTCGACATCGCCGATCTCGATCGCTACTACGCCGATTGCGTGATCGGCGGCACCGGCTCGTTCATGATCCCGATCAAGGAGCGGCGCGAGTTCAAGACCGCCACCCGCCGCAAGCTCCTGCTCGAGATCTCGAGCCTCGAGCCGCCGGCCCGCCTCATCCGCGTGCAGGGCCAACCTCCCGAAGGCGGCAGCGACTGCTTCATCGGCGAGCGCCAGTGGCGCCGCTACCTCGAAGGCGGACCGAATTGAATCTTCCTGCATGTTTCGCTCCAGAGTCGATCGCTGCTTGCATGTGCGACTCGGACCGCAAAGCCGCCGCAAAACGCAGCTAGGCAACCCCTGGGGATTGGGTTGGTTAACGCAGACGTAACAGCGTTAGCGTCATACTTGCCGTCCCATGTCCCTGTCCTGCGTTCGTTTGGGGTTGATCCTGGTTGCGCTTGGCCTCGCCAGCTGCAGCCAGCGGCCGCATTTCATTGCCAAGGATGAGCCCTGGCGCGCCGACGAGGAGCGCGCCTGCCTCGCTTCCGGCATCGTGCGCGAGAGCCGCTTCGTGGCCGCCCGTTCGAGCCTGGGCGGACCCAGCGTGTGCGGGGCGATGCGGCCGTTTACCGTCTCCGCCGCCGCTCAAGGCTGGGTGCAGCTGCGCCCGACGGCCCTGCTGCGCTGCCCGATGGTGCCGGCGCTCGATCATTGGGTGCAGCGCGTGGTGATGCCGGCCGCCCGCTATTACCTGGGCGCACCGGTGGTCGAGCTCAAAGTCGCCGCCTCCTACTCGTGCCGGCCGATGAACCACGTCGATGGCGCGCGCCTGTCGGAGCATGGGCATGCCAATGCCGTCGACATCGGGGGCTTCGTCCTCGCCGACGGTCGCGTCGTGACCGTGGCCACCGGCTGGTGGGGCGCCTTCGCGGAGCGGAACTTCCTGCGCGCGGTGCATCGCGGTGGCTGCAGCACCTTCACCACCGTGCTGGGCCCCGGCTACGACCGCAACCATCGCGACCACTTCCACCTCGACCTCGCCCGCCACGGTGCAGACGGGATGGGTCGGATCTGCAAGTAGGGCTCCGGCCGGCCGGGCCTTGCGCATGGCGGCCATGCGTAGGCACAGCGCCCTCGACAATCCCAGCCCCGGCACGTAGCAACGCGTCGCCCCGTCCCCGCCAGGCAACCACCTCATGAGCGCGACGTCGACCAGTGCCGGTGACACGCCAACGCGCGCCATCGCCATCCTGGCGCTGGCCTCGTTCGCCAGCGCCGCCAACTTGCGCGTGTGCGACCCGCTGCTGC
>DATEVP010000140.1:0-7371 GCA_035258465.1 Hyphomicrobiaceae bacterium | reverse complement strand
GAGATGACCATGGTGTTGGTGAAGTTGTCGCGGCTGGTATCGGAGTAGCGGCCCTGCAGCTCGCGCCGGTCGGAGAAGGCGAGCGCGTGCACGACGAAATCGAGGCCGCCCCATTTCTTGCCGATCTCGGCGAAGACGTTGTCGACGCTCGCCAGATCGCTCACGTCGCAGCTGACGATGATGTCGGAGTTGACGGACTGGGCGAGCGGAATGGCGCGCCGGCCGAAGGCGTCGCCCTGATAGGTGAAGGCGAGCTTGGCGCCCTGGCCGGCCACCACGCGGGCAATGCCCCAGGCGATCGAGCGCTCGTTGGCGACCCCCATGATGAGGCCGCGCTTGCCTGCCATCAGCGGTCCGGGCTGAGCGATGTCCTTGTTGGTCATGGCCGTCTTCCACCCATCAATTGGCGCGCAACGCGTGCCCAACGTCTCAGTCCCCGCCGATGGCAGGGGCACCGCTGCTGTGGTGCCCGCCCCCTAATGACAACTGTGGGGCCGATCCCGCCCCCGGATCACGCGTCGTGGCGCCTCAACACCAGCGTCGCATTGGTGCCACCGAAGCCGAAACTGTTCGACATGACACAGTTGAGCGCAACGCCGTCCTTGCGCTCGCGCACGATCGGCACGTCGGCGAACGCCGGGTCCAGCTCGTCGATGTTGGCGCTCTTGCAGATGAAGCCGTTGTGCATCATGAGCAGCGAGAAGATCGCTTCCTGGACGCCGACCGCGCCCAGCGAGTGGCCGGTGAGCGACTTGGTCGAGGAGATGGGCGGCATGTCCTTGCCGAACACCTCGCGGATCGCCTCGATCTCGCGCTGGTCGCCGACCGGTGTGCCGGTGCCGTGCGGGTTGATGTAGTCGATCCTGCCGACGGGGCGCCCGCCCATGCCGGCAAGCGCCATGCGCATGCACCTGACGGCACCCTCGCCGGAAGGCGCCACCATGTCGAAGCCGTCGGAATTGGCGGCGTAGCCGACCACTTCGCCATAGATCTTGGCGCCGCGGGCCTTGGCGCGCTCCAGCTCCTCCAGCACGATCGTGCCGGCGCCGCCGGCGATGACGAAGCCGTCGCGGTCCTTGTCGTAGGCGCGGCTCGCCCGCGCCGGCGTGGCGTTGAACCTGGTGGACATCGCCCCCATGGCATCGAACAGGGCCGACAGCGTCCAGTCGAGCTCCTCGCAGCCACCCGCGAACATCACATCCTGCTTGCCCCATTGGATCAGCTCGGCCGCGTTACCGATGCAATGCGCCGAGGTCGCGCACGCCGAGGAGATCGAATAGTTGGCGCCCTTGATCTGGTAGGCCGTGGCGAGCGTGCCGGACGGGCCCGAGCACATGCCCTTGGGCACCTCGAAGGGGCCGATCTTCTTGGGGTCTTTCTCCCGCGCGATATCGGCGCTGCGCACGATGGCGCGCGTCGAGGGGCCGCCGGAGCCCATGATGATGCCGGTGCGCTCGTTGACCACGTCGCCCGGCTCGAGCCGGGCATCGCGGATGGCCTGGTCCATGGCCACGTAGTTCCAGCCGACGCCGTCCTCCATGAAGCGGCGCGCCTTGCGCGGGACCATGCCCTCCCATTCCATGTGGACGTCGCCGTGCACCTGGCAGCGGAAGCCGAGCTCGGCGTATTTCTCCGCGCGCACGACGCCGGACTTGGCCTCCCGCAACGAAGCGAGCACCTCCTGGGTGTTGTTTCCGATCGAGGAAACAATCCCCATGCCCGTCACGACCACGCGTCTCATCGAAACGATCTCTCCTCGGCTCCTTGCGCCGCTGCGCCAGTTTGCGGATCGGTCCCCACGCGCGGCGTCTCCAGCATGTTCCTCACGTCGCCGCGGGCTGCTCGCCCGCCTCGAACAGGCCGACGCGCAGGTCGGTGGCTGCGAAGATCACCTGGCCATCCGCTTTCACGACGCCGTCGGCTATGGCGAGCTTCAGCTTGCGCAGGATCACGCGCTTCAGGTCGACGACATACTCCACTATGCTGGTCGCCGGCGTGATCATGCCCGTGAATTTCACCTCGCCGACGCCGAGCGCCCGGCCCTTGCCGGGAGCCCCGAGCCAGCCGAGAAAAAAGCCCGTCATTTGCCAAAGCGCATCGAGCGGCAGGCAGCCGGGCATGACCGGATCGCCCTTGAAGTGGCAAGCCCATATCCAATCAAGCGCAGGATTGCCGGCGACCTTGAGCTCGGCCACGACCCGACCCTTGCCGTGGGCCCCGCCCGCGTCCGAAATGCTGGAAATGCGCTCGAACATCAGCATCGGCGGCAGGGGCAGCTGGGCGTTGCCGGGGCCGAACAGCGCCCCGCGACAGCAGGTCAACAAATCCTCGTACTCGAAGCTCGTCAGACGCTCGGCCATTGCCTTCTCGTTCCACCCCCTCTGACTTCACCGTGCATGATGGAATTTCCGGCCTTTTCGCATCCCTATCACACTCGGGCAATGGTCAAAAGCCCGTGCTCTCCCGGCCCCTCGGCGCGAGGCGGCTGCAACGGCCCCGTTGCAGGAGAATAGATGCCGACCTATAGTTCTATAACGTGCGCCTGTGAAGTTCACAGGCGCTTTGCCTTTCAATCTCAGTGCCTAAGCGGGCGCTGATGTGGCGACTTCGATGAACAGTCCAGCCGAGCACTCCAGGACGGGCGTCACCGCTTCAAGACTTCTACGGCGGGCCGGCTTGCGGCCCACGCGTCAGCGCATGGCGCTGGCCGCCCTTTTGTTCAGTAACGGCGACCGGCACGTGACGGCGGAGATGCTGCACGAGGAGGCCGTGCGCGCCGGCGTGCGCGTGTCGCTGGCCACCGTCTACAACACGCTGCACCAGTTCAGGCGGGCGGGCCTGCTGCGGGAAATCGCCATCGGTGGACAGCGCGCCTACTTCGACACCAACACCTCCAACCACAATCACTTCTTTGTCGAGACGGAGGGCCGGCTGCTCGATATCCCGGGCAATTCGATCCGCGTCGACGGCGTGCCGGAGCCGCCAGGCGAGCTCAAGGTCGCGCACATCGATGTGGTCGTGCGGCTCGTGGCCAAGTGATTTGGCTTTGCACTTGGTCTGGATCCCCGCCTGCGCGGGGATGATTTGGCTGACGCCAAATCATTTGATCACCTCGCCCTTGTAGGCGCCCCACAGCTTGGTCTGCTCGATGTAGCCGCGATAGCCCTCGACGGAGATGCGGCACCAGCGCCCGTCGCAGCCGATGATGCTGGCCAGCACGCCTGCCTCCACATCGGCGACGGCTGTCGACCGCTCGCTGTCGTCATCGCGAAGCGTTGCCGAGACGGTTGAGCCTTGCCCCGCTGGGGCACTGGCCTTGGCCTCCCAGGGGAGCACGAGCGCGGTGCGGCGGCCGCTCAGCATGGTGCCAAGCACCCAGCCCGTCGTGCCCTCGGCGTCGCGCACCTGACGCCAGCTTTCGAACTCCTTGACGACCTCCAGCGGCAGCCCCGCGCGGCGGAAGACCCAGGCGGTCGGATAGTCCACGCCCGGGCCTTGGCGCAAGTTGACGCGATCGGACTTGAGGCTGACGAAGCGGGGCAGGGGCAGCCCGCTGGGGCCGGTCTCGGGCGCGCCCGTCGTTTCATGCGCGGTCAGCAGCGTTGCCGCGGCCGCCGAGATCGCAAGGACGAGCGCGTATGCCGTCAGCCGCCGCCGGGCCGCTCCGGCCACGGCGCATGTCGATTGGGCCTCGCTCATGCTCGAGCCCAGACCATGATTTGCCCGAAAAGATCAAGCCCTCCGCATGGCGCCGCGGTTGGCTGGTCAACACGGGCGACGGGCGCTGCCCGCAACAGCGTTTTGTCATCGCAACGGCCATCTGTTAGACAGGGCATTACCCCTTTCAAGGAGCGCGCCGCCCGGCTTGCCGGCCAACCCACGAAGAGCTTAGAGCTTCCATGCCGACATCCGCCAAAAAGCCTCTCGTCATCGTGACGCGCAAGCTCCCCGAGGCGGTGGAAACGCGCATGCGCGAGCTGTTCGATGCGCGCCTCAACGTCGAGGACAAGCCGATGAGCCGCGACGAGCTCGGCGAGGCCGTGAAGGCGGCGCACGTCCTGGTGCCGACGGTGACCGACCGGCTCGACCGCGCCTTGCTGTCCCAGGCCGGCCCGCAGCTGAAATTGATCGCCAACTTCGGCAACGGCGTCGACAACATCGACCTCGACACCGCGCGCGTGCGCGGCATCATCGTCACCAACACGCCGGGCGTGCTGACCGAGGACACGGCCGACATGACCATGGCCCTGATCCTGGCGGTGCCGCGCCGTCTGGCCGAGGGCACGGCGCTGCTCAAGGACAGGAGCAAGCATTGGGCGGGCTGGTCGCCCACCTGGATGCTCGGCCACCGCATCTGGGGCAAGCGGCTCGGCATCATCGGCATGGGCCGCATCGGCCAGGCGGTGGCGCGCCGGGCCAAGGCCTTCGGCCTGCAGATCCACTACCACAACCGGCGCCGCCTGCCCGAGGAGGTCGAGCAGGAGCTGGAGGCGACCTATTGGGAGAGCCTCGACCAGATGCTGGCGCGCATGGATATCGTCTCGGTCAACTGCCCGCACACGCCGGCCACCTATCACCTGCTTTCGGCGCGGCGGCTGAAGCTGTTGAAGCCCACCGCCTACCTCGTCAACACCGCGCGCGGCGAGGTGATCGACGAGAACGAGCTGGCGCGCCTGATCGAGGGCGGGCACATCGCCGGCGCCGGCCTCGACGTGTTCGAGCATGAGCCGGCCGTCAACCCAAAGTTGCTCGCCAGCGACCGCGTGGTGGCGCTGCCGCACATGGGCTCGGCCACCATCGAGGGCCGCATCGACATGGGCGAGAAGGTGATCATCAACGTCAAGACGTTCCTCGACGGCCACAACCCGCCCGACCGCGTGCACGCCGCGATGTTCTAGCTGGGTCGATTGAGGTTGAGCCGGCGTGCTCGACGCCTCGCTCGCCATGCCGGCGCTCGTCACTGGTGGCCAAGCATCGCAGTTGAAGACCGACGACGGTTCACGCCCCCGCGGCTTCGAATTCCTGCCTCCGCCACCCTTGGCCAGTCTGCGAGTCCTCACACGAGCTCGACGTGTGCCCGCTGGCCGGCGGCGGCGGCGAGGTGCCGGTCGCGTGTGAGCAACGGTGCGTCGAGCGCCGCGGCGAGGGCGACGTAAGCGGCGTCGTAGGCCGTGAGGTTGTGCCGCACGTCCCAAATCCGCGCCAGCAGCACATCGTGCGGATAGCGGTGCACGGGAAAGTCCGCGAGGTCGGCGAGCGCCGCGCGGCCGCGCTCGTCATCGATCTCGCCTCTTGCCGCGTAGCGGCGGATCACCTGTGCGACTTCGATGTCGAGCAAATGCGGCGCGTGCAGCGTCTGGCGCCGATCGAACAGCCGCTCCTCCACCGCCCTCGCCGCCGGCGTGCGCAAGAGCACCTCGAGCAGGGCGGAGGCGTCGACAACGATCACTGGCTGTCGCGTTCGGCGCGAACCGCCCGGGCCGGCGCCACGGAAGGAGCCGTTGGAGCGCGACGCTCCAGGCGCGCGCGCAGCTCATCGAGTGTCGGCCGCTCGGCCACGTGGCGAATCTCGCTCAGCAGGTAGTCGGAGAGCGACATGCCCGCCAGCGCGGCGCGCGACTTGAGCCGGCGATGCAGCGCATCAGGCACGTTGCGAATTTGGATCATGATCGTCATGCTATCCACATTAATGCATGTCAAGCACATGTCAACTTCCGACAGCCTTCTTGCCGCGGCAGTCCGAGCGTCGTCGGCCTGAAGACGCCAAGGCTCAGGAGGTGAGAGTGCCGAGACCTAGCCCGTGTGAATGCCGTTTCCGGCAAGCTTGCCAGGCAGATTGCTGTTGCGTCCGGTGCATGCCGAGTGCACGCTGATAGTCTCGGCGGCATGCGCAGGATTTCGCGGCTGCGACCATCTCGCTGGCCACCCGGTTTTTCTGCGCCGTATGCCCGCCTGACAGACAAAGGCGAGGAAACGCACATGCAGAGAACAGCGCTCACGCGTCGCAGGTTCATTGCAACGTCCGCAGCCGCGTCCGCGACCACCGTCGCGGCACCCTTCGTCCACACCGCCGGTGCGGCCGGCAGCCTGACGATGGGGCTGTGGGACCACTGGGTGCCGGGCGCCAACAAGGCAATGACGGAAATCTGCGAGGCCTGGGCCGCGAAAGAGAAGGTCGAGCTCAAGATCGACTACCTGTCGACCCAGGGCAACAAGCTCTACCTGACGATTGCCGCCGAGGCGCTGGCGAAGTCGGGGCACGACATCATGGACTTCTCGGCGTGGGAGCCGTCGCAATACGAGGCCTCCCTCGAACCGGTCGACGATGTCATGAAGGACGTGCTGGCTCGCAACGGACCCGTCGGTCCGGAGTACGAGTATCTGGCCAAGCCCAAGGGCAAATGGCTGGCGGTGCCCGGCATCCGCGGCACCCTGTTCCTGACGTGCTGCAGCCGCTTCGACATGCTGAAGGACTACGCCGGCATCGACATCCTGGGCATGTACCCGGCCGGGGCGCAACCAACCAAGGCGGCCGATGCCTGGACCTGGGACGCCTTCCTCGCCGCCGCCGAGAAATGCCACAAGGCTGGCTACCCGTTCGGTCTGCCGCTCGGCGTAACCACCGACAGCTCCGAGTGGCTGGGGGCGTTCTTCCGCGCCTTCGGTGCCGAGCTGGTCGATGCCAAGGGCAACATCACGGTGAAATCCGACCCGGTGCGGCAGGCGCTCGAGTATCTGAACCGGCTCAGCAAATTCCTGCCGCCGGACGTCGGCGCATGGGACAATGCCACCAACAACAAGTGGCTCGTCGCCGGCAAGGGCGCGCTGATCTTCAACCAACCGAGCGCCTGGGCCGTCGCCAAGCGGGATGCCCCGCCGGTCGCCGAGAAGCTGTGGACGCACGCCATGCCCAAGGGGCCCAAGGGCAGGTACGTGTCGGTGCTGCCGCGCTTCCACGGGCTGTGGAACTTCTCCAAGAACAAGTCTGCCGCCAAGAGCCTGATGCTGCACGTCTCGAGCCGCGAGGCGGCGGAAAAGCTGGTCGACGCTTGCCAGGGCTACGACCTGCCGCCCTATACCCAGTTCAACGACTTCAAGACATGGGACGAGGTGGGCCCGCCCAAGGGCACCCTGTCGCACTACCCCACCAAGGGCGACCAGAAACCCATCATCCCGTGCGCGCCTGCCCCACCATCGGTGGCGTCGCAGATCTACACCCAGGCGATCATGCCGAAGATGGTGCTGCGGATGGTGAAGGGCGAGGCCATGCCGAAGACGCTGGACTGGGCCACCGCGGAGGTCGAGGGCTTCTTCCGCAACTGACGTTGCTCGGGAATTCCGGGCGATGCGAACGACACGACGGCTGGCGCT
>DATEVP010000139.1:0-49829 GCA_035258465.1 Hyphomicrobiaceae bacterium | reverse complement strand
TATCACGACGATTTGCGCCGGAGCGCGCAGATGAAGCTTGCCGGGCTCCGGTCGGCTTCGGGCGACAAGGCGGAGTCTGACCGCAAGCGCGAGACGATGCGGGTCGCCGCCATCGAGCGCGAATATGCCGCCAAGCTCGATGATCTGCGTCACAACTACGCTTTGCGGGTGACGGTTGATTGGGTGCAGGGGCTGGTGCTCTTCGCCCCGGTGCATCGCTACGAGGTGCTGATCAAAAGACGCAAGGGCCAACGCATCGTGGCTATCGATTGGCATCCCGCGGCTCGCATGATGGAGACGCCGCCGTGCGATTGGGGCCTCGGGCTGGAGCGCGCGCGCCTGGTCTGCGACGACCATCTCCATCTTACCGACTTGGGCGGACAGGCTCCCTGCCCCTCCTGCGGCAAGGCTTGGTGCCGTGCCTGCCACGGCGCCGCTTGTCCACGATGCGAGCGTACCGCCGCAGTGTTGGCCAAAATCAGGTAGGTACTACAAGAACATACGTGTTCAAAGTTTCATCCTGCTTGGATCGCCAATGTTTCCAATATGTTATCCAACAGGCGGAACGTCGGCGGACTTCTTCGCGGACTGAAACGTCTACTTCCCATTCTGTAAGCGCCGGGCGCCGGGTTCCCTATGCCCATTACATCGTTTGCCCCAAAGCGACCGCCGACCGGCCTAAGGTTGTGACGTTCCGGAAATGGCTCATGGGGAAAGCGTGCCAGCAGATGAACGCATATCCTAAGCCAGAAGCGCGGCCAGATTCTCCATTATCGCGCGTAGCTCCGGCTCTTTCACTGCGCCGGCGGCCTCCTGCAATGTGAACCAACGCGTGCTTCGCCAGTCCTGTTCGGGCCAAGAGGTCAATTGTTGTTCGACCTCGAGCGCAAATACTCTCACCGTGCAGGACACCGCGGACCCGTCGGGAAGCTGTTTGTCATAATGAAAGATACCGATCGAATGCTCGCCGATCCGCCCGACCAGGCCCCCTTCCTCCAATGCTTCGCGCGCCGCCGATTCGTGCGGCGCCAGCAGTTGCACTGGCCAGCCCTTGGGAATGATCCAGCGCCTCGTTTCGCGCGATGTGATCAACATGACTTCAAAGACGCCATCAGCTCGCTGGCGGTAAGGCAGGGCTGCATATTGAAGGTTCGGCGCCGGTTTTCTGCTCATGGGATCAGCCCGCACAGTGCATAGACCAAGGCTGCAATCAGCCCCGCGGCCGGCAATGTGATGACCCAGGCCGTTACGATGTTGCTCGCGACGTTCCAGCGAACCGCTGACACCTTGCGTGCCGCACCCACGCCGATGATCGACCCGGTAATCGTGTGTGTCGTCGAGACCGGAATGCCGAGCCAGGTTGCAGCGAAAAGCGTGATTGCACCTCCGGTTTCGGCGCAGCATCCCTGCATAGGAGTAAGCCGGGTTATCTTGGACCCCATTGTATGCACGATGCGCCAGCCGCCAAACAGCGTCCCCAACCCCATGGCCACCTGGCAGGTTATCACGACCCAGAACGGCACGTAGAATTCGCTGCCAAGCCGACCCTGTGAGAACAGCAGAACGGCAATGATGCCCATGGTCTTTTGCGCGTCGTTGCCACCATGGCCGAGCGAATAGAGTGAAGCGGAGACGAATTGCAGGGAGCGGAAGGTGCTGTCCACCGAGCGCGGAGACACACGCACGAATAGCCACGACACGGTGAGCACGAGCATCAAGGCAAGGATGAATCCGGTCAACGGCGACAGCACGATGGCGGCTGAGGTCTTCAGCAGACCGGTCCACACCACGGCGACGCCGCCGGCCTTGGTGATGCCGGCGCCCACCAGTCCTCCGATCAGCGCATGCGAGCTGCTGGAGGGAATGCCCAGCCACCAGGTAATCAGGTTCCAGGCGATCGCCCCAGCAAGCGCGCCGAAGATCACACGCGCATCGACAATGTCGGCGGCCACGATGCCGGTGCCAACGGTTTGCGCCACGTGGAGGCCGAAAAACAGGAACGCTATGAAGTTGAAGAAGGCCGCCCACATCACTGCATAGCGCGGCCGCAGCACGCGCGTGGACACGATGGTTGCGATAGAATTCGCGGCATCGTGCAGGCCATTGAGAAAATCGAATGCTAGCGCAACGACAATCAAGCTGATCAGAACAGGCGCGCTCAGGATTGCGTCCATCGCCCAATGCACCCGTCAGAGATGATCGATGACAAGTGCGTTGATCTCGTTCGCGACGTCCTCGAAGCGGTCAACCACCTTCTCGAGGTGATCGTAGAGTTCGGTCCCGATGATGAACCCCATCGTATCGCCTTGCGCGTTTCCTTGCCGATTGGCGAGAAACAGCGCCTTGCGGCCTTGATCGTGAAGATGATCGGCGTGCTCCTCGATGCGGATGACCTTCTCGGTGATGGCGTTGAGGTGATTGGAATTCTTGCCGATCGAACTGAGCAGCGGCATCGCTTCCAGTACCAGGTTCGCTGCCTGCAGAACGATCTCGCCCAGCTCCTGCATCTGTGGATCGAAACTACGCACTTCGAACAAGGTGATGACCTTCGCGGTCTTGTTCATCTGGTCAATGGCGTCGTCCATTGAGCTGATGAGGTCCTTGATGTCGGTGCGATCGAACGGCGTGATGAAGGTGCGGCGCACAGCCGTCAGGACCTGACGCGTAATCTCATCGGCTTCGGTCTCGCGTTCGACAATCTGTTTGCAGTAATGCTCGATCTTGTCACCGCCCCGTAGCAATCCCTGCATCGCCTCAGCCGCAAACACGACAATCGTAGCGTGTTTCGTGAAGAGATCGAAGAAGCGCGCCTCTTTGGGCATCAGGGCCTGGAACCAGCCGAGCATCCCTACCTCGCGTTCTGCCGGAATCGGCCGATGATGTTAGATGGTGCTGACGATGATTCAAACAGCCACACAAAGGTGCCGCTGTACCGCTAACAGCTTGATCCACTTCCGGATCGGCCGAAAGGCGGGAGTGGCATTGGGGCGCTGAGCGGGTCTTGCGGCCTCTCTCGAGCCCTTTTTCGACAGCGTCGGTCAAACCTCACCGTCAGAGACTGTCTAGCGGAAACTGGGCGCTTGGGCGCCATGCCGGGCGCCAACTTAGCGGTGCCGGCCGCAGAAACATTAGCGGCGCTTCTCATTTTCCATACTCCCGGCTCGGCCTGCAATTGTGCCTCAGAAACGCCACGCTACGATAGTCTCGGGTCGGATCAGCCATCGCGCACGATCCAACCGTGATCGCGAATCTGAGCGAGGTGTTTGCCGTGACCAACACGGGGGAGGCATTACAATCCATCGGCCAAGCTTGGTGGGCTAAACCACAGGCCCGAGCTGTGCGGAGAGACCATGAGCGAGGGGGTGCCAGCGCTCTACTGCATGGCACCCCAGGGACATTTCAGGGAAATACGTTGACCGCTCGGCTCAGCACCGTCCACGAAGGCTGGTATGAGTGCGGGCGAGGGAAGGGTATCTCCGCGCAATGCGCAGTCAAGAGCGGTCCGTCGGGACGAGCATTGCTGTGCCGCTGTGCTCGTGGCAAATTGGCAAGGCCAACAAGTTAGTCCCCAATCTTCTCTCCAAACGTTTCTCGGGGGCTGACTCAGCTTAGCGAGAGGAGAGGCCCGGCCAAGCGCAAGCAACCGGCCTCACGGCCGTGTTCGAAATCGCCGTTGTGCTGGTTCTCATCACCCTTAACGGGCTTTTCGCGCTTTCCGAGCTTGCGGTGGTTTCGTCCCGGCGCTCGCGCCTCAGGTCTCTCGCTCAAGAGGGCCGCAGAGGCGCCAACCGCGCTCTGGCGCTCGCATCCGATCCAAGCCGGTTCCTATCGACTGTCCAGATCGGCATCACGGCCGTGGGACTTGCCGCCGGCGCCTACTCGGGCGCCACCCTTAGCGCCGACCTTACCGGTATCCTTCTGGATCAAGGTGTGCCCGAACGCGCCGCTGAATGGCTCGCCTACGTCGGCGTGTTCTCCGCGATCACCTACCTGTCGCTGATCGTCGGCGAGCTGGTGCCCAAGAACCTGGCGTTGCGCCATGCAGAGACCATCGCCTGCGCGGTGGCGCCATTGATGACGACACTGTCCCGTGTCGCGGCCCCCGCTGTCTGGCTCCTCGATATCTCGACCAAGGCGGTGTTCTGGCTCCTTCGGCAGAAGCAGCAACGCCAGACAACGGTGACCGAGGAAGAGATAAAGATGCTGATAGCCGAGGCGGAACGTGCCGGCGTTCTCGAAACCGGCGAGCACCGCATGATCTCTGGTGTGCTCAGGCTCGGTGATCGTCCGGTACGCGGCCTCATGACGCCACGCACCGAAGTGGATTGGCTGGACATCACGGCTGGCGATGACACCATTCGTCAGCGGGTGATCAGCACCACTCACTCGCGCCTGCCGGTTGGCGAGGGCGAGCCCGACAAGCTGATAGGCGTGGTCACGACACGCGAGCTGCTGGCGGTACTGCTGTCGGGAAAGCCACTCGACGTAAGAGCCTATGTTCGCAAGGCGCCCTTCATTCCAGACAGAACGGACGCGCTCGATGCGCTCGAGATGCTGCGCGATGCCGAGGTGCCGATGGCCCTGATCCATGACGAGTACGGGCATTTTGAAGGCGTCGTCACGCCAGCCGACATTCTGGAAGCGATTGCCGGCGTCTTTCGCTCCGACGCCGATACGGCAGAACCGGCGGCCGTCCCGCGCGATGATGGGTCGTGGTTACTCGCTGGTTGGATGCCGGCCGACGAGATGGCCGACCAGCTTGGCATCACGCTGCCTGCGCGGCGTGAGTATCAGACGGTCGCCGGCTTCATGCTCGCCCATTTGCAGCGCCTTCCTACCGCTGGCGAGCAAGTTGAAGTCTCTGGCTGGCGTTTCGAGGTTGTCGACCTCGACGGCCGTCGCATCGACAAGGTGCTGGCGAGCCGGCTGCCGGTGACACGGAGGCAACTTTGAGCCTTGAGCGACCTATGAACCTGAAAACCGCCGTGATAGCCGCCATCTCGATGGCTGCGATTGCCTGCGTATTGCTCAGAAGGTTCATAGCGATCACGTGGTGATCCCGCGCTCCGATGTTCGGCGTTGCGCCATGTCCGACGACGATATGCACGTTCGGGTTGTTGTTGTTGGCGGCAGGTCCCGTGCCGCTGTGGCTCATCGCCATTCCGGTGATCTGGGCTGGCATCGGGTCGACAGCGGCGATCTTGCTTGCCGTGCCCGAGGATCTGGGCCTGCTCGTCTGGGGCGTGCTTGCTGCCGGCCTGCTGTCGTCCTGGCACTCGCGCCGGAGCCGGCCAACCGCCTAGTGCTTGTGCTGGTGGTGCATATCGGGCACGTGCGGATGCTTGTGGCGCATCCGCACGTGGCGATGCCAATGCGTGTGCGGCTCGCCCGGTGGATCATCCGGCGCGTGCACGTGCTGATGGTGCGCGTCATGGACATGCGGATGGGCATGCGCCAGCGGTTCATGCTCATGCTCGTGGTCATGGTCTTCAGTCAGGTGGAGCCAGACCCCAATGCCCATCAGTGCGCCGGCCGCGGCGAGCTGTAGCGTCAGCGCTTCGCGCAAGACGAAGACGGAGGCCAGCGTTCCGATGAACGGTGCGGTCGAGAAATAGGCGCCCGTCCGCGCCGTTCCCAAATGCCGCAAGGCCAGAACGAAAAGCGCGAGGCTTACGCCGTAGCCGAAGAATCCGACCAGGCCGGCGAGCGCTACCGCCGAAGGGCCGGGCAACGGCTCACCTATGGAAAAAGCAAGCCCAAGGTTGACGGGGCCGGCAATCAAGCCTTTGAGTTCGACGATTTGCAGCGGATCGGCCAGCGAGACCTTGCGCGTCAGATTGTTGTCGAGGCCCCAGGCGGTACAGGCCCCGACGATCGCCAGCGGCCCTAACAGGCCCGACAACGTCGGCTGGCCAGACCAGGAGAGCACAATCGCTCCCGCGACCAGGCAGGCCATGCCGAGAGCGATGCGCCGGTCGAAGTTCTCATGGAAGATGAACCACGCCATCAGGGCGGTCGCGACCCCTTCCAGCGTGAGGAGAAGGGAGGCCGCGGCGGCGTCGGTGCGAGCAAGCCCAGCCATCAGCAGCAGCGGACCAAGTATGCCTCCGATCCCGATTGCACCCGCAAGCCACGGCATGTCTTTGCGACCGAGTGCGACCTCGGGCGCACCAGGCTGCGAGATCACCGATCTGCCGAGGCGCCGCACGATGGCAACGCCGACACCGGCGCCGCAGTACAGAAGACCGGCCAGCATGGTCGGATCGATCAAACCAAGGAGCGCCTTGGCTGCTGGCGTGGAGACACCGAACAGGGCGGCCGAGAAAAGGGCGAGGACAACAGCATGGCGGTTCATGGTACGAGGCTAGCGTGTGTGGGTGAGACACGACAAGCGTGACGGCGCGACCGATGCCCGGCTGGCTGATTGTCTATCTGGGCTCGCTGCAAGCCGGCGTCCCTGACGCCTGGACACGGTAAGGCGGCGCTCGGGGGCCTACTTCCTCGGCAAGGAAGCGCGGATTGCGAAAGGGGCGCGCGCGGCGCTGCTGGCGGCGTTCCCACACGTGCTCTCCGGATTCGCCCTATTCGTTGTGCTGCGGCTCCTGATTGGGCTGGTGCCATCGATCGCCGGGCGCCCGTCACCCACGTTCACGGTTTGTAGGTGTTTCGGAGAGCGCGGTTGAAGAGCCGAGACTCTTGCGGACGACAAGTATCATCAAAACGTTTGGGCGCTCGCCGAAGGCGATGGTGTCGCACCGTTGCAGATGGGCGGAGAAGGTGCAGTTCCGCAATCCGCACGCGCGGCCAGCGATCCACCTGGGCATCAGACGTGAGGCCCCTAGCTAGTCGAGCACCGCACCCATGCGGCAGGCATTCTTGGCACACTGGCAGGCCCTTGCCGCATCGAACCGTGCATGGCCTTACTGCATCAGCTATCCGACGTGGGACCAGAAATCGCACGTCGACGATACCTACGCTGCCGCAAAGGCGGTGGAGAAAGATTATAATCAACGGATATGCCGGTTAGCGACATTGCCATTCCGCACCGGCGGCGGTAACCACGGATTTGCGCGACGAGTGAAAGGGAATTGAATCGAGGCGGGGGCGCTATGAAGATTGGCGGCGGGGCAAGCGAGAATGTCGCAATTGAAGGATCGCAAGCGCGGTCCGGCGCTCGCCGCCTCTGGCCCCAATTCTCACGCGACGAGTTGCGCATATTGCGAGAGTTGCGCAACGACGTACCGTGCCGGCACTTCGCCGTTTCCGTTTTCCTCGTATTCCTCTCGCCTTGCCTGCTCATGCTCTATCCGAGCGTGGCCACGGCGATAATGGTCGTGCTGCTGAACCTGCATATTTTCAATCGATTTGGCCAGATCGTGCACGGCAGCGATCATGCCGGCCTTTTCACCAACAAGCGCTGGGAAATCATCGTTGGCCGTGTTTCCAGTGCATTCCTCGGCTATACGCGCGATGGTCATCAGGCGACCCACAATGCACACCACGTGTTCCTCAACACGGAGCGCGATGGCGACCGCATGTGGTGTGAGCCGGAGGCACCCGTCAGCTCCCTGTTCCGCGGCTGGCTGCGCGACATCGCCCTGGTATCGGCATTCCATCGGTTTTTTCAGTATTCGGCCGGTGTAAAGGACCAATCTTCAACCCCCATGCCGAGAAAGCCGGCCGGGTTTTTCGCTCGCTTCTTCCGTCGCGAGGTTTTTATCGCCCTCGCTCCGGCAGTCCCCGTGCAGCTCGCGGTAATGCTGGCGTACACGTGGACGGCCGGCATCGAGTACTATTTCTTGCTCTACGTTTTGCCGATCCTGACGCTGTACCCAGCACTGATCCGGTTAAGGTCGATGAGCGAGCACAGCTATCCTCCGGGCGAGGATGGCACGACTGCCGGATTCGATCGGCGCGTGACGCGCAGCACCAAGGGAAGCTGGTTCCTCCGCTTTGTCATGGCGCCAATCTATCTGGATCACCATTACGAGCATCACGCCCTTCCAGACATGCCATATTACAACGCACCGAAGATGCGACGCATGCTCGAGCAGAAGGGTTTCTCCATTCCTTACGGCCCCGGTTACGCAGCATTCATTTGGCAGAAATGGCAGGCTGAGCGACAACAGTTGCGCCCACTGGCGCGCGCTTGAGCGGACCCGATCGGCCCACGGCAAAATTCAACCGTGACCGAAGAAAGCGCGCACGGCATCGAATAGTCCTGCAAGCTTCCGGCCGCGATCCGTTGGCACCAGCCGGCCGTCCTTCTCGACGACGGCGTGAATATGATGCAACCAGCGGATGCGGCGATGGATCATCGCGCGATTGTCGTAGAGCTGATCGATATGGCGGCGGCCCAGCGGCTGCGCGCGCAAGTGGAGCGTCAGGTTTGCCGATACGCTGCTGAAAGTCGACGAAAACACGAACATCCACAGCTCACACAAGAATGCGTAGAGAAAGACTCCGGCCCACGCCTGACTGGCGGAATAGCCGGGCAGCAGTGCTGCCATCAGCGCCAATCCCACCGGCACGCCGGCCAGCACAAAAGCGACCATGCCATTGCTTCGAGCGCTCGAGCGCAAGATCAGGGCCTGCCCAAGAACCGCCAGAGCAACGCCACCGAAGGCCAAGACCAACCAGGTCATCGTTCAGCACGCCTTTCGAAACCGGCGAGGTTAGCGACTAGCGTCATGGCATTGGCGAGCGCCATGCCCTGCCGTGTCAGCCGGAAACGATCACCATCGGTTTGCACGAGACCAAGATGGAGCAACGACTCGAGACGGCCGATTTTCTTTCTCGCGCTCATATCGACGAATTGCTGCTCGAGATCCGCCGGGGTCGCCGCGCCGCGTCGAACAAGCTCGCTCAAAATGCGCAACGAATACCCGCCTTCCGACAACAGCCAGCACTCCAGAAACGAAAGGCTGTAGATGCCATGGGCGGCGCCTGCGCCGACGACCAGCGCGAAGCCGTCCAGGCCCGGATTCCAAAGGAAGGCTCCGAACGCCAGCGCCACCAGGCCCGCCATGGGAACGACATGGAACAGAAAGATGCCACGCTCGGTCCGGAAAAGCGCTCGGTGACGAAAGACGCAGACATAGAGCAGGAAATGAGCAGCGATATACCCTCCGACGACGCTCCAGGTCATGAGGTTTCTTCCCGGTGAAGCTGGCGCTGCGGGAGGACTGTCGCCACGCTAGCGGGCTGCCGAAAGAATGCCGGACGACGAGACGGTGATGGAGCTTCGGGGGAACCGCTGCGGCGAGCCAGCAGTGCGGCGCCCCCGAAACCGAGTGCTGCCAGAAGCCAACGCGACCAGAAGAAATAGCGGCTAGCCGGGTCGTCGTATTGCAGGGCTACTTCGCCCTCGCCCGCGGGCAATCGAACCGCGATGGTGCCGAGATTCCCGCTCACGATCGGCGTCGGAATGCCATTTATCGACGCCTGCCATCCTGGGGCCGCCGTCAATAGGAGGTTCGCTACCGCAGCGCGATCCGCGCGGTAACGGAAGGCGAGGCCATCGGCGCCACGTGTCATGTCCGCGAAGGAGACCAAAGGTTGCGTCGGGGAGCTCTCTGCCGAGGTCGCACCGATGAGATAGGTCGCGCGGCTCAACTGCCCGCGGAGATCGCCGCGATGCGCTTCGAGCTCGGCATTGAGGGCGGCAACCGAGGGCACCGGTCGCAGCCCGGCGCTCGCCCAGAGCACCGGATGGGTAATGCCGACAAGCGCCGCCTTGATATCCGGCGAAAGCGAGTCCTGGAACACGGGATTCAGCCGATGCCGAAAGAAGCTGCCCTCGAGATCGCGCCTCACGGAGGCCGCGTCGCGCTGGGCCAAATGGCAGGAAGCATTCGTTGGGCACGGCACGCGCTTGATCCGCGCGGGATCAGCCCATTCCGCCGCGCTGTAGGGCCTGAGCATCGCCTCGTCCATTCGATAGCGATCGAACGCGGCGTGTGCCGGTTCGCCGAGTTGCCTATAGATGCCGGCGGCATGGATCGATTGCGTCACCATCAGCGCCATGATCGCCAACGCGGCATGGCGAGCGCGAAAATTCGGGTACCACGCCGCCGCCGCCCATAGCCCGAACGCAACGAGAAGGATTACGGCATCCTCGGCGATCGGTCGCACATAGGACCACAGTCCCGGCCCGTGGCCCTGGCCATAGTAAGCGACGCCGGCCAGAGCGACGGCACCAGCCACGAAGACAGCTGTTGCCACGACCAATGTCGAGCGCAGCACCGCAGCGCGCTCGGCCCTCGCGGCGTACATCAGTCGATCGAAACCATGGCCGCTGACGACCAGAAGGCCCACGACGGCGTAGACAAAATAGTGGAAATAGTCGCGAAACAGGTCGAAGAACGGCAAGTGAAACAGCACAAGATAGAGTCGGCTCGTCTGCAATGAGATGAGCACCATGACGATGCTGAAGATCAACCAGCCAAGCGGCGAACCGCGCAGGCCGCCCCGGGGAAACAACGAGAATACCAACAGGAGCGGCAAGGTCCCCACATAAAGCGCGGTGACGTCGAGGCGATAAATGAACGCGCGCCAACCGTAGCCGGATGCGATTTCCTCGAATGCTGCCGTGAAGGTCAGCGGAAAAAACGCGCCAAAAAATGCGCTGGGCTGAATGAAGCCGGTTTGTCCGAACTGCGACGGATGCACGGTGATGGCGACGCGCTGCGAGGGCAGATATTCGTAGATCCGGCTGTGGATGACATACAAATCGGCCGCGCTGACCAGCAGGACGAGCGCCGCCGGCCACAGGCGTCGCCATTGCCTCAGGATGCCGCAGAGCCGCTCGAACCTCATGGCGCCATAGATCGAGGCTGCGCAGACCGCGGCGAGGCTGGCCAGATGCGGAGACTGATCGAGCAATTCGAGGGAAAAGAAGAGAGCGGCCAAGTTGACGTAGAGCGCACCGCGACGCTCCCCGGCATGTCGATCGGCCATGGCCATCGCGGCCGCACACCAGGGGACCCAGAACACCATGACCACGGCCTGGTCCGCGTGAACGCTATCGACGCAGAACCCCGAGAAGAGCGTCGCCGCCGCCAGGTAGGCAGCCGAGAGCCAGTGCCGAAAAAGCACCCTCCCGAGCACGAACATGCCGAGCGCGAAACCGAGATAGATCACGAAGATCTGCAGCTTGTAGAGCAGCATTGCATCGAACGGCTGCGGCTGGCTGCAGGCCCACCAATGCATCAACAGGGCACGGATCGGCTGGGTGAGCGAAATGCTGATCGCATAGATCACGGTGGGCGAGCCGGTGTCGGGCGACATGAGCCAGTGGGCGAACTGCCCGCAGGCACTGTTGCGCGCGGCACCGTAGACTTCCGGAAAGTTGTGTTTCCAGGCGTCGTGAAAGATGAGCACCTCGCGAAAACCCCAGTGCAGGGCCGACCAGGCGACAATCACGCCGATCAGCATTCCGAGCTGGGGGCTGAAGGGGAGCCGTGCAGATCTCGCGATCCAGCGCGGCTTCGGACGCGCGGCGATGATCATTTGACCTCGATGAACAGCCATGCGTCCTTGGGTGCGAACTCCCCTCGCATGGCGTGGAGCCTCGATGCGTCGCCGCGCGCGGACCAATAGCGCTCTATTCTCGCCCACGTCAGAGCGGCGTCTTTGTCCAGCCGCCCGAAGCTGTCCCCAATCTGCTCGGCATAGATGTCATTGTGGATGGCGATCCAGCGCGCATTGAAGTCATGGAAGGAGGTGCCCGACACTATCGCCATATAGGCCGAAGCTGCGATGACCGGCACGAGAGCCCATTTCCGACCCATCAGCGTGCCGATGCTGATCGTGACGACGATGAGGGAAAAGACCGAAAACAGCGCGCCGTAATAAAACGTTCCGGACAGGACATTACTGACGCTGTTGGCTTGCCGGAGGAGCAGCAGGCTCTGGAAAACCGTGAAGGCCGACAGCACGACGACGCTCCGGGCAAGCAGGAGCCGCTGCTTCGCATCGGCCGCAAAAAAAGCCGCGATCGCCAACGCCCCGCACAATGCCAGGCCGGCGATTCCGAATTGGCTGTTTGCCATCGTTGCCGCATTGACCCAGAGGTTGCCGGGCGCGAACCGCTCCAGCAGGGACATTTCCGTCGGCACGCTGGAGCGCCCGATGTTGAACGTCCATCCCCAGAAATCGAAATTCCGATGCCGCCAGAAATACTCCGCAGAATAGGGAACGACCCAGGTCACGAAGGCGAGGAACAGGGGGAAGGTGGCCAGAAAGCCGAAGGCCAGTGCGCGCCTGTCCCGCCGGAGGATCACGCCGGGAAACAGCAGGGGGATGGCACCGTACAGAAACCATGCGGTTTCATCGCTGCAGTACGCGAGAAACACTGCGGCGCAGAGCGCGGCAGCAAGGTGACCTTGCCGAGTGTCCTTTCGGCCGATCTCGGAGGCGAGCCATAGCGTGAACGTGACGAAGAAGCTGGCGAGCGGTTTGGCCGGATTGAACAGCAGCACGAGGCCGGACAGAAAGCCGGGTGAGACCACGTAGAGACCCGTGCCGATCAGAGCCGCCGAGGCGTTGTCCGTGAGATTACGCAGCAAGCGCCAGAAAAAATATGCGCCCGCAAACGACAGCGGCCAAGTCAAGGAAAGAGACGGATGCGGTGGCATGATGCCAGCCACCGCCCCCCGGAAGTAATGATTGAGAAAGCCCAAAAGATAGGAGAGAAATCGGGTCCGATGGCATTCATCCGAAAGCACGTTGCAGTCAAAAAACCTCCACACATCGCGCCAGTACAGCTGCTCGTTGTTGAGATAGTGTCGCTCCGCGCCGAAGATCTCCGGATGCATCCACGTGATGCTGGTGTCGGTGATCCACCAGAGAACGACTCCGACGGCGGCCAGGAAGAATGTCCCGACCAGTAGGTTCGCGAACGAGCGGCTAGCCATGCGCATCACCCTCGCGAGCGAGACTCGGAGCGCGGCCAAGCGCGCGATGCGGCCGGCTGCATAGCGCCTGCGGTTGCGGGCGAGGCCGCTGCCCGCCCATGGTCGTCGAAGAGCCATGCGATCCCCCCGAGCAGGCCGACGGCGAGGCCGAGGGCGCCAAACGCGACACTTGCTGCCAGGGCGATCTCCGAACCAAGCCCGAGCGCCGCGAAACTGAGGAGCGCGGCACCTTCGCGTAGTCCCCAGCCTGCAATCGACAGGGGCAGCAGCGCGATCTCCATGATGCCGGGGACGAGCAGCGCGCAGGCCAGCGCCAGGGGGAAGGCGACGTCCAAACCTCGCAGGATGGCGAAGAAGACGAGGCAGTTGACGAGTGCGACGAGCGCGCTGAGTGCGGCGATCGCCGATAGTCGGCGGCGAGCCTCGAGGACATGCCGGCCGATGGTCGCCATCTCGATCGACAGCAGCGCGGCGCGGCTCGTGCGCCATGGCGCCGGCAAGCGATTGATGAGGGCGAGTCGCGTGCCAGGAACGCCCAGCAGCAGTAGCAACGCGATGCCGGCGAGGCCGCCGACGGCCAGTGCAACGAGTCCCAGTGCGATCGCGTTGTTGTTGATCCCGCCCAAGACCCACGGCAGCATCGCGACGAGAGCAGCATGGTTGACGGCGAAACCGACGACACGATCGAGAACGACGGCGCTGGCCGCATCAGCGAGCGACACCCGGCTGCGGTGGATCCGCCAGATGCGAAACGCGTCACCACCGAGAAACGAAATGAATGCCTGATTGAAGAACATGCCCTGCAGGGTCAGTCGATACGATGCTGCTAGCCCGAGCCGGTGACCGAACAGCGACACGATCCTCGCCAGGCGGGCCGCCGCGAGCCAGGCCTGCAAGAGCAGCAGGAGCAGGCAGACGAAGAGCGCGCCAACGGGGACCGTCGCCAGCAACTGCAACGCCGCCCCGAAATCGAACTTGTAAGCGATCGTCAGCAGCACCGCTGCGGTAAACGCGAGCTTGATGATGGTATTCAAACGATCGCCATTGGGTTCGGTGAGATGGGCTCAAGAGGACGCGCGGTTGTCGGCGTGGGACTCGGCCAATGTGGGAGCGGCGGCCTTGAAGGTGCGAAGCTCGCGCGCCAGGATGATGCACGTCCAGAGCACGTTCAGAATATTCCTGGGACGCAAGAGAACAGACCGCTGCTGGTGTTTAGCGGCGCCGTCCACTCCAATCTCGACGTAACTGCATCCCGATTTCAACAATTTGATCAACAGCTCTGCCTGGAATCCAAAGCCTGAGCTTCTGATCTTGGTCCGGTTGACCAGTTCTCGCCGGTGCACCGCAAGACCGTTGTAGTAGTGGAGCCGCAGCCCAGTCAGGAGATTTAGAAAAATCGTGTACGCGCGCGAAATGGCATAGCGAAATGGCGTCTTGATCTGCTTGAGGTTGCGCATGTGCGGAACGACGATATCCGCCGTTCCGATTGTCCGAATAATCGCCGGCAGGTTCGGCGTCGGCAGCCCCCCATCCCCGCAAACGAGCATGAGATAGTCGAATCTGGCCTCAGCCGCGCCGCGCATGTAAGCGGCGCCGAACCCCAGATTGGGGTGGTTGTGCAGCACGCGCGTGTGGGTCTGCTCGCGCGCCAGACGGTCCATGATCGAACCGGTGTCATCCGTGCTGCCATCGTCAATCAGGATGATCTCGTAGCGATCGATCAATCGATCGGCAATCGCCCAAGTCTCGCGGATAACGCTGCCGACAACGACATCTTCGTTGTATGCAGGCACGAGAATGCTGATGCTGTGCTTGCTCTTAATGTTGGCCATGAAAAGCCCGCGCTCTCATCATTCAAGCGATTGGTGAAGCCCACCATCGCATGGCGCGAACCACGCCGGGATATTGCGGATACAGTTATCCCCAATGCTGAAGCGCCGATCGCCACGATACAGGCAAGGGGCGTTGCAGGCTTACCGCTGAAAATCAACCGTGCTCTATATGATATTGGTCAGCCGATAAATACGGCAGCGCCAACCTCGCGACAATTTGGAACTGTTTGCAGCGTGGGCAAGTCTTGGCATGCTCTAGCGGCGATGTTTGAAGGGATGAGCTCTCGTTGGCCCTGCACGGCCAGCGGGAGCTTATCCACGCCACTTCCGCACGAGCGGAAGAAGGAGAACGAGGATGGTGAGCGTCGCCATTGTGCCGGCAATCGGGCGGGTGAAGAATACGGTCCAATCGTTGGAAAAACTGATCATGGAATTCTTGAACGATTCTTCGGCGAGTGGGCCGAGAATGACCCCCAGCACGAGTGGCGCGACGGGAAATTTCCAGCGCTCGAACAAATAGCCGAGCACGCCGAAGCCGATCATCAGCCACAGGTCGGTGACGCTGTTGCGGATCGAGAGCGCACCGATGAAACACAGGATCAGCACGTAGGCCGAAACGATGGCTTCGGGAAAATCGAGAATCTTCACCAGCGGGCGAATGGCAAAATAGCCGATGAGACACATCAGCCCGAGGCCCAGGAATAGCGAGGCGAAAATCGTATAGACCATGGCCGCCGAGGTCACGAGCACCTGCGGCCCGGGCTGGACGCCGTGCAGCATGAAGGCACCGAGAATGATGGCGGTGGCTCCGCTGCCCGGAATGCCCAGTGCCAACAACGGCACGAGCGCGCCGCCCACCGACGCGGTCGCGGCGGCCTGCGGAGCCACGATGCCTTCGGCAATGCCGGTGCCCATCTGCTCCTTGCGCCTGCCGAACTGCGACTCGACACCGTAGCTGACAAACGACGCGATCGTCGCGCCGGCGCCCGGAATGATCCCGATCACAATGCCAAGCAGGCTCGAGCGCAGGAACGGCACCTTCACCGCCGACATTTCGCGGAATGAAGGCAATTCGGTGCGTGCGTGCTCGATCTTCTCGATAGGTTTGCTGGCAAAGCCGGTCTCCAGGCGTGACAACACTTCGCCCACGCCGTAAGCACCGACCATCACCACCAGAAACTCGATGCCATCGGCAAGCAGCGGAGAGCCGAAGGTGAAACGGTATGCGCCGTAGATGGGGTCCGTGCCGACTGTCCCGATCAGTACCCCGACGCTGAGACTGATCAGCGCGTCGGCCAGCGCCCCGCGGCCAAGCGCAACCACGCTGCTCAAACCGAACAGAAGCATCGTGAAATATTCTGGCGAGGAAAAGCGCAGCGCAAACTTGGCCAGTGGTTGGGTCAGCAGCACCATGATGATGGCGGAGATGATGCCGCCACCAAATGCCGCGACGAGGGTCCAACCCAAGGCCTTGGCGGCCTGGCCGCGACGTCCCATGGTATAACCATCCCACAGCATGGGGACGTCGATCGGCTCGCCCGGAATGCGGAACAGGATGGCAGTGAATGCACCTCCGTAGGTACCGGACACATACATCGCGGTCAGCAGCACGATGGATGCGGTTACGTCCATCCTGTAGGTGAACGGCAGCGCGAGCGCGACGCCCATCACCAGCGTGAGACCCGGCAGCACGCCGATCAGCAGGCCGATGACGATGCCGATCACAAGCATCGCCAGATTGATCGGCGTCGCGCAATTGACAAAGCCGATGCCCAGCTGCGTGATCAGATCGAGCATGCCAGTTCCAGTCAAAGTCCCGGGAGCATCAGGAACGCGTCAGTGACGCGATCGAACGGCGTAGTGCCGCGCGGCAGCGACACGTACGCAACCCGCAAGAACACGATGCCGCAAAGGATCGTGACGATGGCGCTGGTTGCCCATATCACGCCGTGGTTGCGGTAGCGGCCAAGGTACATGAAGCTCGCAAGGAACACGAAGGTCGTGACAATGAACCCGAGCACGAGAAGCAGGATTGCGTAAACCGTGACGAGAACGATCCCGCCGACCAGCAACAAGGGGAATCTGGGCTCGTCCTCGGCCTCGCCTTCGCGGCTCAGGATTTCCGCGATCCCGCGCGTTTCGGCCCGACCGCCGGTGAGCTTGCGCACGATCTCGAACAGGCAGGCGGCCGCCATCAGGCCTATGGCCATCTGCGGCCACACCGCGGGGCCCAGTTGGCCGGGACGCGGCGTGTACTCGATCTGTCCCGCATAGACATAGAGAACCGCCGCAAGAACCAGCCCGACGACGTAAGGCACCACCGCGCGGAACAAGCTGTGATCCATGTCCAATCGGCGTGGGCGGCGATCAGTTGGTGGCGACCACCTTCTTCATATCCTTGAGTTGCTCATCGACGAATTGCGTCGCCTTGCTCGCGTCGATGAAACTGTTCTGGGCGGCGTACTGGTCCTGCAGGAACTTGGTGTATTCCGGCATGGCGGCAACCTTGGCCAGCACATCCGAGAGTTTCTTGACGCGATCGGGTGGCGTGCCGGCGCGCACGACGATGGAGCGGAATTGCGGCAACGCGATCGGAACGCCCACCTCGTAGGACGAGGGCGTATCCTTGAAGGCCGGCAGGCGCTCCTTGCCGAAGGTCAGCACGGGCCGCATCTGCTTGTTGTGGATAAAAGAGGCCACGTCGCCGGCCTGCTCATACAAGGCATCCGCGTGCCCGCCCAGGATCGAGACGTAGCGTTCGCTTGGTTTGGAAAACGGCACCTGGATGAACTTCAATCCCTTTGTCCGCTCGATCATGCTGATCGAGAAGTCGTCGACGCTGCCAAAGCCGAGCGTCGCAATCTTCAGCTTGCCGGGATTGGAACGCGCTTCGTTCTCCAAGTCCTGCCAAGTCTTGAAGCGGCTGTCCTGGGGCACGAAAATGAACGAGGGGCCCTGGATCATGATGGCGATGGGCGTGATGTCGTTCATCGTCCAGCGCGGATCCTTGCCGGCAAGCAGGGCGTGGCTGTCGGCGATGTAGATGGCGGCGGAGTAACCATCGGCCGGCGCTGACAAGAGCTTGGCCATGCCGGTGCCACCGGTCGCACCCGGCACGTTGACGACCGGAATGCCATGGCCGAGAAGCGGTTCAGCGAGCTTGCCGATCAAGCGCGCAAGCTGGTCGGCGCCGCCGCCGGGCCCCCACGGGACGATCAGTTCGATGGGGCGCTCCGGATAGTCCGCGCCCGCCGGAAGCCCGCCCAGCGATACTCCGACGGCGGCAATGATACTCAAAAGGGCACGTCTGCGCGCGAGCTGCATGCAATCCTCCCTGGGACGCCGCCTTAGCCGGTCGCGGAATTCCCGTCACGTGAGACTGTCTTTCCTTGTCGTCAGCTAAGCAGAACGCGCCAGCAATCGCAACGTCGATGCGCGAGGAGCAATCTCGGCCGCGTGAGATTGGCGCGGCCGATTCCGCATCGCGGCCAAAAGAGACTCAATGAGCGGCCAGCGGCCACGCGTGGCCCACCCAGGGAAGGGCGCTGCATCGCAACTGGTGCACCTAGCCCAGGCGGTTCAGGGTCAACAGTGTTCGCATCCCGAGCATAGCCAGGCGTACGGGGAATGAACCCCTCATAGCTGCCGGACTTACTGCAGCGCGAGAACGGTAAGGGCGTGCCAAGTTCTTCCGTGAGCAGGTGCAACAAAGCATGCGTACAGGAGGCACTACCAGACCAGCTGGACTAGCATTTCGGCGGGTCCGCTCGCTGCAGCGACGCTGACCCCGCGTTGGGTCCACCTACCGATCAAGTGGCTGCTTGCGACCATTCGCGGTGTCCCGCTCATTCTGGTTGCGATGCTGATGGTCGGCGCGGTCGGATTGGGCCCGTTGCCGGGGATTCTCGCATCTCCGGATCGTTGCCGTAGCACATACGCGGAATTCGCCGCTGCACTTCCGACTGGATCGAAGCCCCGTGACACGGAGAGCCTATGACGCTTGTCGGCGCCCAGAGCACGGCATAGTGTCCATCCTGCGGAAATATGCGGTCATGGTCTGACCTGATGCGAAACACAAACCGCCCAGCCGCTGCAGGATCGCCGCGTGGATGCAGTGCATGAGGAGGGCAGATGCCTAGCAAGCTAGTTAGACTGCCGAGGCTGCTTCTTCTGTTCGCAGCGATGCTGCTCGCAGGGACAGTGCAGCTTGCGGGGCCGGTCTCTGGAGGCGACGTGCGGGTCAGCGCCCTCGTCGAAGAGTCCGGGGCGCCGGGCGTGCGCTCCGACATCCCCAAGCAGCAGACGACGCAGTTCCGCTGCCCCGGCGGACAGCTCGTCTTCCTCACGCGTGCGTGCGGTTGCAACGGCGCGTGCTGCGCGTGTGCGCCGAATGTGCGCTACTTGAACCATTGCACATGCCGGTGCGAGGCAGCGCCGACCGCCTGTACCAAAGGGCATAGCGCCGGCAACCCCTGAGCCATGAGCGCTGGGCGAGAGCAGCTGATGCCGCGCAGGGAGTGAACATCAGTCACACGGTAGTCTGATGACGTCCTGACCTTCTCGCTTGCCTGTCCAGAGCTGGTCGGCAACCTCAGAAGCGACCGAGCTGTTTTGTATCAGGATGGCGCGGGCGCGTTCGACGTTCTGGTCGACCTCCTTTTCCGGCGCGGTCGGAAGGGTCGATCCGGTCTGTCCCGCGCACTGTCCGCGGCTGTGCCGGTCGATTATGTTTCGCATGCCGTCGGACAGCGCCCAGCCGAGCGGCAGCCTGAAATAGTCGTAGTTCAACCTGACGGACAGCGGCGGCCTCGCCGGACATAGACCGGGGATGACACTCCCGACGCCGTCGCCGGCACTTGCCATCAGGGCCGTCTCTGGCCTGACGGGCGGACAGTCGACCATCCGGCTCCAATCGCGCATGGTGCTGTGGGCAAGATAGCCGCGGCGGTCGCGCGTATTCAGCATGGTGCGCAGCGGCGGCGTCAGCTCGTCCATGGTGATCGGTATGGAGCTGGCCGGCGGCTGAGCGCCGCCGATGACGATCACGTGCACGGTGATGTAGGGGAAGCTGGCCTCCCCGGCGGGCTTGACCTCGTAGGGTCTGAGCGCGTTCCTGATGACGGAAAGCGTCTCGACGCCCGAGCCCTCGAAATAGGCTCCGTCCACGAGGGCGAGGCGGTTATCTCCGACTGTCGCGGCCGGCAAGATCCAGGGGAAACGGCCACTGAGACCGACCGCCGAGCCCAAGGTCAGGTCTTTGCCGGACAAGGCCTCCTGCATGAAGAGATAGCCGATGTGATAGCCCGGATCGTCGATATCCGGGCCGAAGGGCGAGGCCACCATCTGCCGCCCGTCGCTGACGCTCGTGGTGTTGAGCAGGAGCGCGGGGCCCGCGTCGTCAAAGCTCCAGTGGGACAGGAAGGGGCTTGCAAAGGGGTTGCCTTCCTTGCCCTCGACCCGATTCCACGCGTGGACGATGCTCTCCTCGAAGGCGCGCCCGCGGCTGAACTGCGAAACGATCAAGGGTTGGGGGAGAAAGCGCTGCAGGAGGTCGGCGAAGAACGCGCGCGACACGATGGGCGCGAGGAAATCCTGCTTGAGGATCTCGTCGACCTTCTTCTCGAAGACGTCCGAGCCGACCCGGCAGGGCTGCCAGGGGCCGTTCTTGGCGTGCTTCTTGGCCAAGCTCGAGAAGATGGAGGCACCGAGGCTCCCGCCAGACACGCCGCTGATCGCAAACACGTGCTGGGCGAAGTTGGGACAACGATCCTGCAGGCGAGCCAAAACCTTGGCCGTGAATTGCGCCGCATAGAGCCCGCCGGCTTCGGCGGCGATCAAATACACGGGGTAGGGCTCGTTCTGGTAGGAGGCCTTGTCCTTGCGCTCGCGATACCACTCCATGAAGGCGTACTGCAGCTGGATCAGCCCTTCACCTCGGCCCGGGCTTTCAACGAGCCGAGCGCGGTGGGCTTCGCCCCGATCGAAGACGGCCAAAGCCAGCCCCCATAGCAGCAAGAGCATGATCCATGGCACGCCCAGCCGATCCGACCAGGACTGGAGCGCGCTCAACGCGACCAGCAGTACGCACAGGAACAAAAGGAAGGCAGGGAGCGCTCCGAACGCCTGTGACAATGGGATGGACGCCGCCGGGGCAAACGCCAGGCCGACCATCGCGAGGGCTGCCGCATACCAAACGATGCGCTCAATAGTGCTGAAGGCAAAAGCCCGGGGCTGTTGCGGGGCGGACGGCCGCCACCATTTCTCGGCGAGCGGCAGCAGCAAGAACAGCAGGGCAACAATCACAATACTGGCTGCGGCCAGGTTCAGACGCTGGTCCGCCGCGTCCATGCGCTCGAGCGTCTTGTCGATTTCACTGTCGATCCCTCTTGGCAAATCTGGTAGCTCGAGCGCGGCGAGATAGATGCCGAGCGCTCCCGCCGCGAGCAGCAAGGCTCCGCACACCGCCGGCCCCCACCGGAGAATGGCCGCGAAAAAGCGCCTGTCGTCGCCTGCGTCGAGACCGTGCACCGCGGCGCGATGACGGCCGACGCGATAGGTGAGAAAGGCGGCCAGCAGAAACAGCAGGGCCGTCACTGATATTTGGAACCAGTTGCCGGTCTCGGCCAGCGCCCGGTAGAGGTCGCGCACCTGTGCCGGCAGCGCGAGCACCACGAACGCCAGCAGGGGAACGAACCAGGACACGCGGAGCACGCGCAGCGCCTCGAAGAATTGCTCAGAACGACGTAGCGGTCGGTCGGATTCCATGGTCGCCTCCCTCAGACGCGGATTGCGCGTGGTCGTTGCCTCTCAATGGCTGCCCTGCCACGCCAAGCCGCGCTTTGCCGGCCGCCATCAAAGCAGCAAATCAGGCCCGGTAGGCGACGGCCCGGGTCACGCAATCGAAGAGCGGATCGGACATGCATGCATTGCTCGGGTTCGGGCACGGCGCTGATTCTTGACACATGCCAGCTGCAATTTCGATACTGATCGCGACATGTCTGGACCACCGCGCCGAAAATGAAGCGGGAGCAACTCGCGGAGCCGGCCACAAGGAGGAAATGCACATGATCGTCGATGGACTTAAGGGACGCCATCTCGCCGCTTGGCTTGCCTGCGGCCTTGCCGCACTCGCGATCGCCACGCCTTCCGCAGCGCAGCAATTCTCCGCGTGGGGCTGGCCGCAGCCGTATGAAAAGGTCTCCGACAAATCCGTTGCCTGGCTGAAGGAGAAAGGCTGGTGGCCGATGACGGTCGCCTTCCAGCCGCCCTGGTCCGGTCAGAACACCATCAATATCGTGATGGACCGCCAGAACCTCATGGGCAGCCGCGGCATCGAGGCCAAGTGGCAGGGGTTTCCGTCCGGGCCGGCCATCAATGAGGTGATGGTGTCCGCGCGGGCCCAGGTCGGCAATGGCGGCAATTTCCCCTTCACCTCGCTGCTCGACAAGAAGGTGCCGGTGAAGGCCATCGCCATCCTCAGCCCCAACCTTCTGCACGCCACGGTGGTGCCGCTCGATTCGCCGGTCAAGAGCCTGAAGGACCTCAAGGGCGGCGCCGAGCCCGCCACCATCGGCATCGTCACCGGCTCCTCCTCGGAATTCTACTTTCAGATGGCGGCGCAGGTGCATGGGCTGCAACTCGGCAAGGATGTGATCCTCAAGAACATGCCGCCTGGCGAGCAGATGGCCATGCCCAAAGGCATCTCCGGCGTCGTGCCGTGGGACCCGACGCCGACCATGATGGTCGAGGAGCGCAAGAACGGACGCATCGTCGACTCCATCTTCCCCTACAATATGTACGAGGGGAACTTCTACGTCCGCCAGGAGCTGATCGACAACGCGCCCGACGTCGTGCAGGCCTTCGCCGATGCCTATGTCGAGGCCACGCTGTGGATCCGGCTCAACCCGGAGAAGGCGGCCGATCTCATGGCCGAGGATCCCAACCTGAAGAACTTCTCCAAGGCCATCCTGCTGCAGCAGATCGTGGCCTACAACAATCTCTACAAGCCCACCTACATCTACCCGCTGGCGAAATTCTGGGGCGAGGCGAACGAGCCCATATTCAACTGGCTGCACCAGAACAAGCGCATCCAGAATCCCCTGAAGGGGAAGGATTTCGAGGCCGCGGTCGATGCCCGCTTCCTCGAGAGGTCGTTCGCCAAGGTCGGCTGGACGATCCCCAAGCAGCCACCCTTCATTCCGGCGAACTGGACGGGCAAGCTCGACAAGGTGCCCTATCCCGACTACGTCCATGCCATCAACACCAAGAGCCCGCAGCCCTTCCCGGAAAAGGGCGATCTGGCGAAACCGTGGAGCTTCGGCGGCAAGAGCTATACGCCGTAGCATCGCCCGGCGCGAACCAAGAGCGAAGTGGCAAGCACGAGCGTGGTGCCCCTCCGCGAGGTGCGAGGGTCACAAGTCATGAATGATGCTGTAGGCGCACACGAGGCCGGAGCCGGGACAAGAGCGCCTGGCAAGCCCGCCCGCGTCCTTGCGCGCCTGCAGCGCCTGAGAACGTTCGGTCTGCTGGCGGCCGTCCTCTGCCTTTGGCAGTACGTCAGCACGCAGGTGCTCGATGCCAGCACCGCCACGCTCCTTCCTCCGCCCTCGGCCGTCGTCAGGGGCGCCTGGGAGCTGATCGAGACGGGCGACCTCTTCCGGCATCTGCGCGACAGCCTCAAGCGGGAGCTGGTGGCCTTTTCCTGGGCCATCCTGGCGGTTCCTCTCGCTGTCGCCATGGGCTGGTGGAAAGCGGTCAACGAGCAGGTGGACGTCCTCGTCGAGGTTCTGCGCCCGATTCCGCCGCTGGCTTGGATCCCGCTGTCGATCCTGTGGTTCGGCATCGGCGACACGCAGAACCAGTTCATCATCTTCCTCGGCATGTTCTTCCCGATCCTGCTCAACACCATTGCCGGTGTGAAGAACATCGAGCCCAACCTCATCCATGCCGCGCAATGTCTCGGCGCCGACCAGCGGCGGATCCTGTGGCGAGTGGTGCTGCGCGCGGCCATGCCCTCGATCATTACCGGTATTCGGGTCGGCCTCGGCGTGGGCTGGATGGCGCTGGTGGCTGCCGAGCTGGTCGGCGCCAACTCCGGGCTCGGCTTTCTCATCAACGATGCGCGCACCGTGCTGCGCACCGACTATGTGATCGTGGGCATGATCACCATCGGTATCGTCGGGCTGCTCATCGACCGATGCATCCGCGTCGTCGGGCGCTTGACCATGCCGTGGTCGCGTGTGCTGTCGGCATAGCCAAAGACGAGGCCACGCACATGAGCGTGCTGACAGCCGTCAACGCCGGCAAGACCTTCCCCGGCCACAGCGCAGGCGATCCGCCAGTGTGCGCGCTGAAGGGCGTCAGCTTTTCCGTCGCCGACAAGGAGTTCTGCGCCATCGTCGGCCATTCCGGCTGCGGCAAGACCACGCTGCTCAGCATGATGGCGGGCTTCGAGCAGCCCAGCGAGGGCGAGATCCTGCTGGACGACAGACCGGTCGGCAAACCGGGGTGGGAACGCACCATGATCTTCCAGGACTATGCGCTATTTCCCTGGCAGACCGTGGAGGACAACATCTCGTTCGGTCTGGAAATGAAGAACATCAAGACGGCGGATCGCCGCCGCATCGTGCGGGAATACGTCGCCCTCGTCGGTCTCGGCGGCTTCGAGCGCCGCTATCCGCATCAGCTCTCCGGCGGCATGCGCCAGCGCGTGTCGATCGCGCGCGCGCTCGCCGTGGACCCGCAAGTCCTGCTCATGGACGAGCCGTTCGCCGCGCTCGATGCACAAAACCGCTCGCTGATGCAAAAGGAAATGGTGCGCATCTGGGAGCGCGCGCGCAAGACGTGCATCCTCGTTACGCATTCGATCGAGGAGGCCATCACGCTCTCCGACCGCATCCTGGTGATGACGCGCCGGCCCGGCACGATCAAGGCCGACATCAGGGTGGACTTGCCGCGCCCGCGGCCCGAGGATTCCTCGGACGTCATCGCTCTGCGCCGCCGCATCCGAGGTCTGATCGAGGAGGAGCTCGAGGGTCCGGGTTAGGCGCCAGGGCCGATGTGGCGCCTCTGCCCGTCACACCGGGATCGTCCGGCTAATCGGGCTTGATGACGAACAGGAGCTGATCGAACTCCACGGCCGATCCATCCTCGACGGCGATCGTCTCGATCAGGCCGTCGGCGGACGAGGGGATGGTCGTGTAGAGCTTCATCACTTCGATCATGCACAAGGGGGCACCGGTCTTGACGTGCTGGCCGACCTGCACGAACGGGCCTTCCTGGGGTGAAGGCCGCCGATAGAAGGTGCCAACCATCGGCGCACGTACGCCGATGTGGCCCTCGGCCACCGAGAGTTCCGCCTCGACGCCCCCGATGCTTTTCGCGGATCGAGGTGGCAGCGTCCTGGCGGAGTTGTGAGTTGCAGACGCCCCGTCCGCGGGGTTCCGGGCGCGTGGTGCCAATGCCCCGTGCGGACTGCCGCGCCGCACGACCAGGCGCAGGCCTTGCAGCTCGATCACGACCTCCTCGCATTTCGAGGCGTCGATGATCTTCAGGATCTCGGCGACATCCTTGAACGTCAGAGCCATGCACTTCCGCCTTCGAGCGCCCCCACCACGGCAGGTCGGCTCGGCGATCATTGACAGCCCAGTGCATACCTCGCCACCATGCCAGCCGCAAAACATTCTTGCTCGCGTGAGCAAGCGAGAGGATGGACGAACACCCTCCATGGCACGCACGGTTCGCCTGATCGACGTGACGCTGCGCGACGCGCACCAGTGCTTGTGGGCGACGCGCATGACCACCGCCATGATGCGCGATCTCGCTCCCAGGCTCGACCGCGCCGGATTCGAGGCGATCGATCTCGTCGGCGGGGCGGTGTTCGACGTTTGCGTGCGCTATCTGCGCGAGGATCCCTGGGAGCGCATGCGGCTCGTCTCGTCCTGGGTGAAGGATACGCCGCTCGTCATCCACACGCGCGGGCAGAGCCTCTTCACCTTCGAGTTCTTCGCCGACGACGTCGTGGAGCTGGCGGCCGAGCGCTTCGTCGCCAACGGCATGCGCTATCACACGCCCTACGATGCGCTCAACGACGTCCGCAATCTCGAGATCCCGATCAAAGCCGGCAAGCGCGCGGGCCTGAGGGTGGCGGGGGGCCTCGTCTACACCTTCAGCCCGGTGCATACCGACGCCTACTACGTGCGCAAGGTCGGCGAGCTGATCGCGCTCGGCGTCGATGCCGTGTTCATCAAGGATGCGAGCGGCCTGCTCACGCCCGAGCGGGTGGCGACCCTGGTGCCGGCCCTGAAGGCGGCGCTCGGCGCGCGGCCGTTGCAGATCCACACGCACTGCAACTCCGGTCTTGCGCCGTACGTGGTGCTGCAAGCCGTCGAGCACGGCGTCGACGTGGTGCACACGGCGACCTCGACGCTCGCCAACGGCGTCTCGCATTCCCCGACCGAACGCGTCACCGCCAATCTGCGCCGTCGCGGCCACGACGTCAGGATCGATCTGGCACCCGTCAAGGAAGTCGCCGAGCGCCTCGCCTACATAGCCGAGAAGGAGGGCAAGCCGGTCGGCACTCCCAACGAGTACGACGAGTTCCACTTCCAGCATCAGTGCCCGGGCGGCATGGTGTCGAACCTCGCCTATCAGCTCGAGACGATGGGCCTGAAGGGGCGTCTCGATGAGATACTGGAGGAGGCCTGGCACGTCCGCGAGGATCTCGGTTACCCCATCGTGGTGAGCCCATTCGCCCAATACATCGTGACCCAGGCCCTGCTCAACGTCATGGCCCGCGATCGGGGCCGTGAGCGCTACGAAACGGTGCCCGACGAGGTGCGGCTCTACGTGCGCGGCGGCTATGGCGAGATCGCGGGTCGCATCGACCCCAACCTCTACGACAGGATCGCGCGCGGTGCAGAGCCGATCAGGGAGCGGCCGGGCGCGCGGGTGCCTCCGGCTCTCGCCCGCATCAGGAAGACGCGAGGTCCATTCGCATCCGACGACGATCTGCTGCTCGCCGCCTTCTACGACGACAGCCAATACCGGGCGCTGAAGCAGGCGGGACCCATCGCCACGGAATATCCGCTGCTGGAGACGCCGCTGCTGACACTGGTCAAGGAGATCGCGGCCCGCCCAGCCATCAAGGCCTTCGAGCTGCAGCAGACCTGACCGTATTGCCTAGTTCCCGTACATCAGCCGGGGCAGCCAGAGCGCAATCTCCGGGAAGATCATGAGCAGGGCCAACCCCAAGAGTTGCAGCACCATGAACTGCATCATCCCCTTGTAGATATCGGAAAGCTCCCATTGCGGCACCACGCCCTTGAGGAAGTAGGCGGCCAGCGCGACCGGAGGAGAAAGCCATGCCGTCTGCAGGTTGACCGCCACCAGGATGCCGAACCAGGTCATGTCGAAGCCGAGCTTGGCCACCAGCGGCAGCAGGAACGGCACCACGATCAGCACGATCGGCACCCACTCCAGCGGCCAGCCGAGCACGAAGATCAGCGCCAGGATCAGGCCGAGAATGACATAGCGCGGCAGATCGAGGGTCAGCAGGTACTCGGTCAGCATGGTCGGCGTGCCGAGCCTGGCGAACACCGCGCCGAAGAAATTCGAGGTCGCCACCAGGAACAGGATCAGGACGGAGATCTCCAGCGTCTTGAGCATCGCGTCCTTGAGCTTCTCCAGGCTGAGCTGCCGGTAGGCGAGTGCGAGCAACAGGGCGCCCAGGGCGCCGCAGGCCGCGCCTTCCGTCGGCGTCGCCAAGCCGAAGAAAATGCTCCCGAGCGAAGCGAGCACGAGACCCGAGGGCGGCACCAGGCCCGAGAAGAAATCACGCCAGATTTGCGCCTTGCTCGACGTCCGCAATTCCATGGCAAGCGGCGGGCCCAGCGACGGATCGATCCAGCAGCGCACCATTGCGTACAGAGTGAAAATCAGGGCCAGCATGATCCCGGGCAGCAGAGCTGCGGCGAACAGCTGCGGCACAGGCACTTCGATGGTGGGACCCATCACGACCAGCATGACGCTGGGCGGAATCAGAATCCCGAGCGTGCCGCCCGCCGAAATCAAGCCGGCAGACAGCTTCGTGTCATAGCCGGAGCGGATCATCGGCTTGCCGGCCATGATGCCGAGGATCGTCACCGAGGCGCCGACGATGCCGGTCGCGGCGGCAAAAATCGTCGCCACGAACATCACGGCCAGGAACAACGAGCCCCGTACGTTGGCGAGCAGTTGCTGAACCGAGTCGAACAGGCGCTCCATCAGCCGCGCCTGCTCCATCATGATGCCCATGAACACGAACAGCGGCACGGCGGCGAGCGTCTGCTCCATCATGGTCTCGTTGAACCTCAGCGTGAGCAGATAGAAGACGAGCTCGCCGAAGCCCCAGTAGCCGAAGGCGATGCCGAGGAAGATCAGCGTGAAAGAGATCGGGAAGCCGACGAAGATCGCGGCAATCATGGCCGCGATCATGATGAGGCCGATGAATTCGTTGCTCATTGCTGCGGCCACCTTCCCCTGCGGACCGCATAGAAGCACTTCAAGAGCTCGGAAACGCCCTGGATCAAGAGGAAGGCGACGCCGATCGGGATGCAGGACTTGACGGGACCGAGATAGGGCATCCAGGCGGTGTCCATGCCGCGTTCCCAGCGGACGACGGCGGTGGAGGCGTAGTCGCTCGAGACCCAGAGGAACAGCAGCAGCGAAGGGAAATAGCAGACAATGTAGAGGAATGCGTCGGTGAGGGCCTGTCGTCTCACCGACCAGTCGCGATAGAGGAAGTCGGAGCGGATATGCACGCCCTTGGACAGGGCGTAGGCGGCGCCGAGCATGAAGTGGGCGCCGTACACCATCCGGCTCAGGTCGTAGGCCCAGATGGTGGGCGCGAGGAAGTAGTACCGGGCCACGATCTCGTAGACCATGGCGAAGATGAGCGGCAGGATCAGCCAAGCCACCAGCTTGCCGGTCCACAGGCTGAGCGTGTCGATTACCGTGATGGTGCGCGCCATCCAGCGCGGCATGTCCGGCGGCAGCTGCCCGGGCGAGCCCGTCCGCCGCTCGGCAATCGCCGGATCGACGAATTCTGGCGCTGCCGTCACGTCCCTTCTCCCCAGGGCCCGTGCTCGTCGACGATGCCGCGGCACGAGTCTGCCCACAAGAAAGAGCGGGCCACAGCCCGCCCTTCAGGCTCGGTCTCTACCTCGTGCGTGAGGCGCTACTTCTTGAGCGTCTTGACGTACTCTTCGGCGAGGTTGGCGTTGGTGCGCTGCGCCTGCGCCCAGAACGGAACGGAGGTGTCGGCGAACTCCTTCATGGAGTCCCACACCTTCTTGAAGAAGGCGTTCTCGGCCTTGTACTTCTCCATCACCTTGGTGGTCGCCTTCTGGTACTCGACGAAGTAGTCCTTCGGCGTGTCGTGCAGTTGCACGCCGTGCTTCTCGGTGAGCTCCTTCAGGGCCTTGCCGTTCTCGGCGATGCGGTAGGCCACGGTCTGCATCAGAGAAGCGTCCGCGGAGACCTCGATTGCCTTCTTCTGGGTCGGCGAGAGGCCGTCCCATACCTTCTTGTTGAGGTACATGTCGGCGTTGACCACCACCTGGTGCAGGCCCTGCATGTAGTAGTGCTTGAGCACCTTGTGGAAGCCGAAGGTCATGTCGGGCTTGGGACAGCACCACTCGGCGGCATCGAGCGCGCCCTTCTCGAGCGCGGGCAGAATGTCGCCGCCACCCATGGCGACCGCCGCCACGCCCATCTCCTTGTAGCTTTCGGCCGGAATGCCGGGAGGCGTGCGGAACCGCATCTTGCGGAAGTCGTCCATGCTGCTGATCGGCGTTTTGAACCAGCCGAGCGCCTCCGGTCCGACCGGTTGCAGGATGAAGCCCTTCACATTGACCTTCATCTCGATCCACAGCTGATCGTAGAGCTGCTTGCCGCCGCCGTTCAGATACCAGGACACCCAAGCGAAGTTGTCGAGCCCGACGCCGGCGCCGGCAATCGGCGAGCCGAACAGCATGGCGGCCGGATGCTTGCCGGACCAGTAGTGCGTCCAGGCGAAACCGCCCTCGATCAGCCCCTTGTCGACCGCATCGAGCGTCTCGTTGATGCCGACGACGGCGCCCGCCGGCAGCACCTCGAAGGTTACGGAGCCGTTAGTCAGCGCTTTGACGTTCTCCGCAAAGATCTCGAGCATCCGGACCTCGTCCGCGGTCTTCGGGATCACCGACTGGATGCGAATCTTGACGGGCTTGTCCTGAGCGAGCGTCGTGGCAGGCCAGCCGCCCGCAACAAGAGCGAGAGCCGCGAGGCTGCCGATGAGCCACTTGGTGATAGGCATGGATTTCCTCCGATGGCGCGGCGATTCACTTGTGGTCGTTGGGGGGTCCCCGATAGCATCCGCGCGAGTCGCCCCAGGCTTCCCTGCCGGGGTGGCCGGGTTCGGGCAAGTCCAGCCTCGCACTTTGCGCGAGCCCTATCAAGGCATACGCCGTCGCTGGGCGGCAACACACCCTTGGCGAGAACATCTGTGGCAGCTGATCGGCTGGGGCTGAAGTTTTGACCGATATCGGCGCAATTGCGGCCGCACTGCTCGCCAATCTCACCATTGCGGGTGGAGCGGCGGCCCAGGCCGCCATCGGTATGGGCCTCAATCTTTTCGCCGTGCCGATCCTGGCGCTGATCGATCCCGTATACGTGCCGGGACCGGTTCTGCTGCATTCGTTTCTGCTGGCCAGCGCCGCCAGCTGGCGGCTCCGCGCCGACATCGATTTCCGCGAGCTCGGCATCTCGCTTGCCGGCCTCATCGCCGGAACAGCGATAGCCGCTGCTCTGCTGACGTATCTACCTGCGCAGCAGCTGCCGCGCCTGTTCGGCATCATCGTCCTCGCCGCCGTCGCCATCACCGCAGCCGGCTACCGGCTGGCCCTTACCCCGCGGCGGCTTCTGGCGGCGAGCGCCTCGGCCGGCATCATGGGCACCATTGCCGGCGTCCACGCTCCCCCGATCGCGCTCATCTATCAGCACGAAAGCCCGGCCCGCATTCGCAGTGCGCTGCTGCCGTTCTTCGTCGCGGCCAATGCCGTCTCGCTTCTCGCGCTCATCGCCATCGGTCTGTTCGGATGGCGCGAGTTCCTGGCCAGCATCCTGCTCCTACCGGGGCTTGTCATCGGCTATCTGGTTTCGCCCTGGTTGATTCGCGTGATGAGCGCGCGATTGATACGGGCCTGCATTCTGGCCATCTCGGCCGCCAGCGGATTGGCGCTCGCATTGAAGGGCTGAGGCCGCGGTGGCGACCAGCCTCAGACCTGCTGCGGCCGCATATCCGCCCTGTCGATGCCGGCAACGACGACCGGCTTCTTCATGGCGTCGCGACGGAACGGCTCGCCGAGCTCCTGGTTCAGGATCACTTCGATGAAGGTGGTGATCCGCTTGTTCTGGTCCTCGCAGGACTGCTTCAGTGCCGCGGTGAGTTCGGCCGGCGTCCTTGCCGTCACGCCTTTGAGGCCGCACCCTTCGGCAACCTTGGCGTACGACAGCTCCGGATGCAGCTCGGTGCCGACGAAATTGTCGTCGTACCAGAGCGTCGTGTTGCGCTTCTCGGCGCCCCACTGGTAGTTGCGGAAGACGACCATGGTGATGCCCGGATACTCCTTGCGGCCAATCGAGGTCATCTCGCTCATGGCGATGCCGAAGGCACCGTCACCGGCGAAGCCCACAACCGGCACGTCGGGGCAGCCGATCTTGGCGCCAATGATCGCCGGGAAGCCGTAGCCGCAGGGTCCGAACAGCCCCGGCGCCAGATACTTCCGGCCCTGCTCGAAGGTCGGGTAGGCGTTGCCGATGGCGCAGTTGTTGCCAATGTCGGAGGAGATGATTGCTTCCCTCGGCAAGCCCGCCTGGATCGCACGCCAGGCCTGGCGCGGCGACATGTGCTGCGGATCCCTCTTGCGCGCACGCTGGTTCCAGGTCGTGCCGGGATCGTCGTCCTCGTGATCCATGCCGGAAAGCGCCTGCTGCCAGGCCGATTTGGTCACGTGGATGAGCGCCTTGCGCTCCTCTCGGCCGTGGTTGCCGGCGGAGGGCGTCAGCTGGGCCAGGATTTGCCGCGCCACCAGCTTGGCGTCACCCCAAATGCCGACTGCCACCGGCTTGGTCAGGCCGATCCGGTCGGCGTTGATGTCCACCTGAATGATCTTTGCCGTTTTCGGCCAGTAGTCGATGCCATAGCCGGGCAGCGTCGAAAATGGATTGAGCCGCGTGCCGAGCGCGAGCACGACGTCGGCCTTGGCGATCAGCTCCATTGCCGCCTTGGAGCCATTGTAGCCCAGCGGGCCGCACGCCAGCGGGTGAGATCCGGGGAAGCTGTCGTTGTGCTGATAGTTGTTGCACACGGGCGCGTCGAGCCGCTCGGCGAGCGCCACGACATCGGGAATCGCTCCGGCGAGCACCACGCCGGCGCCCGACAGGATCACAGGGAACTTCGCTCCCGAGAGCAGCTTCGCTGCCTGTGCGATCGCCTCCGCGCCGCCGGAGGGGCGCGCAAACTCGACGATGGCCGGCAATGCGATATCGATGACCTGGGTCCAGTAGTCGCGCGGCACGTTGATTTGCGCGGGTGCCGACATGCGCTTTGCCTTGATGATCACCCGGTTCAGAACCTCGGCGATGCGCGAAGGGTCGCGCACCTCCTCCTGGTAGCAGACCATGTCGCGGAACAGCGCCATCTGCTCGACTTCCTGGAAGCCACCCTGGCCGATGGTCTTGTTCGCCGCCTGCGGCGTGACCAGCAGCATCGGCGTGTGGTTCCAGTAGGCCGTCTTGATCGGTGTCACGAAGTTGGTGATGCCGGGCCCGTTCTGGGCAATGCACATGGCGATCTTGCCCGTGGCGCGCGTGTAGCCGTCGCACATGAAGCCGCCATTCATCTCGTTGGCGACGTCCCAGAACTTGATGCCGGCCTTGGGGAACAGATCCGAGATCGGCATGAACGCCGAGCCGATGATGCCGAAGGCGTGGTCGATGCCATGCATCTGCAGCGTCTTAACGAAGGCTTCTTCTGTCGTCATTTTCATCGTGCCGACTCCAAACTGTGCTCCAAGCGAAGCCGCCGCCATGCAGGCGCGCGAGGCGGGTCACTCGTTCTTTTTGACCGGCGTGACACTAGCGCGGAACGTCTGCTCCGTACATCTTTCCGCAGCCCAAGCGCGAGCTCGCAAACGAGAACGACCGGAGCAGCCCCAAGACCTGCTTGAAGTCAGGCGCGTGCGTTTCGGCGAGCCTCAACCCGGGGCGGTCCGGCGCTCAGCGATCGGCACATAAGGTTTCAGATCCGGCCCGTCGTAGAGCGTCAGGGGACGCAGCAGGATGTTGTTGTCCAACTGCTCGAGAACCTGCACCACCCAGCCGGGCACACGGCCAATGGCGAAGATCGGCACAAACAGATCCCGTTTGATGCCGAGCAAGTGGTAGACGACGCCCGAGTAGAAATCGACATTCACGTTGACGCCATGGCGAGCGTAGGGCGCCATGGCCGTCACCACGGCCTGCAGGATCTGATACCACTCGGGCCGTCCCATCTCGCGCGACAGCCGCTCGACGCCGGCCCGCATATGGCGCGCGCGAGGATCTTCGGCGCGATAGACGCGATGACCGAAGCCGGTCACCGGTGCGCCGGCCTTGCGCTTCTCGCGCACATAGTCAGCAGCACGGGCGGGATCGCCGATCTCCTCCGCCATCTTCATGACATCCTCGGCCGCGCCGCCGTGTGCGGGCCCCGAGAGCGCTGCGACGGCGGCCGTGATGGCGGCATGCAGACCAGCCTCCGTGCCGACGACCACACGCGCCGCGAAGGACGACGCATTCGAGCCGTGCTCGGCGTGCAGGATGAGGTCGCGATCGATCAATTCGACGGCCTGCGGGTTTGGCCTAGCGCCGCTGAGCATCCAGAGCAGGTTCGCCGCATGGGTCAGCCCGGGGTCGCCAGGAACGGGCTCCAGTCCCTCCCGGATGCGCGCGTGCGCGGCCACGATCATCGGCACCTGCGACGTGAGGCGGACGGCCTTGCGCAGCACCGCGGCACGCGTGTTGTCGGCGGCGTCCGGGTCGAATGCCGACAAGGCAGAGACCGCGGTACGCAGCACGTCCATGGGATGCGCCGATCCAGTGGCGCGAACGACGTCGATGATCGCACCTGGGAGCGTGCGCGCGGCCCTCAAGCCCGCCTCGAACTCCGTGAGCTGGGCCCTCGTCGGCAGCTCGCCATGGAGCAGCAGCCACGCCGTCTCCTCGAAGGTCGAGCGCTCCGCCAGGTCGTGGATCGAGTATCCCCGATAGCGCAGGTCGCCTGCCTTGCCGTCGATGAAGGTGCACGGCGAACGATCGAAATAGACGCCGCGCAGGCCCCGGTGGACCTTGATCGGCTCATTCGTTTCCGTCATTGATGCACCAGCCCTACTGGCTCGCCGGACTCTCGTCCAATTGGCCACCATGCGCCAGATCGATCGCATTCTGGATACAGCACGTCGGCGCAATCTGAAAGTGGTGCTGCCGGAAGGCGAGGACGCGCGCATTCTCGCAGCGGCGCGCCGTCTCAAGGACGAGGGGCTTGCGGTGCCAATCCTGATCGGAACGGCCCAGGGCGTGGCCACGGCCGCGGCGGCGGCCGGTGTCGATTGCCGCGATATTGAAATGATCGATTCCGCAACGGATCCGCGTCTCTCGGACTTCGCCGGAATTTGCGCGAGCGCCCGAGAGACCATGGCACCGGGCGTGGCCCGGCGGCTCGTAGCCAAGCCCCTCTATTTCGGCGGGATGATGCTGCGCCAGGGCGCCGCCGATGCAATGGTCGCCGGCGCTGCCAACCCGACACGCCGCATCATCGAGGCCTGCCTGATGACCGTTGGCGTTCAAGACGGCATCGCCCTTCCGTCGAGCTATTTCCTGATTATTGCTCCTGACTTTCTGGGCCGCGGCCCGAAACCGTTCATTTTTGCCGACTGCGCGGTCAACGCCGATCCGACGGCGAGCGAGCTGGCCGACATCGCGATCGCGTCGGCACGAAGCGCCGAGCGGCTGCTCGATGAGGAGCCGCGCGTCGCGTTGTTGTCCTTCTCCACCAAGGGCAGCGCGCAACATGCTCGCGTGGACAAGGTGCGCCAGGCGCTTGCCCTCGTGCGCGAGCGCGCGCCCACGCTCAAGATCGATGGCGAATTGCAGGCGGATGCGGCCATCGTTCCGTCGGTCGCAGAAAAGAAGGTGAAGGACATCGGCGAGGCGGCGGGCCGGGCCAATGTTCTGGTGTTCCCCGATCTCGATTCCGGCAACATTGCCTACAAGCTCACGCAATGGCTCGGCAATGCAACGGCACTCGGCCCCTTCCTTCAAGGCTTCGCGGCCCCGGTCAGCGACCTGTCGCGCGGGGCGAGCATCGATGACATCGTCCTGACCTCGGCCATCGTCCTTGCGACGGCGTAACAGCGAGCCGTTGCCCGGTTTCCATTCCTGGCGTGAGCCGATGCCGGCCTGCCTAGGTCATGGCCGCGAGGCGGTCTCTCAGGACCAAGGCCACCCCATTCGGGGTCGGCGAGACGGTAACCCCTGCTGCCTCGAGGGCAGCCTTCTTGCCGGCGAACGATCCCTTGTCGCCGAGGACGATAGCGCCGGCATGCCCCATCTTCTTGCCGGCCGGAGACGCTGCGCCCGCGATGAATGCCGCGACCGGCTTTGTCATCCCCCGCGCATACTCCGCCGCCGTTTCCTCCATGGAGCCGCCGATCTCCCCGACGAGCGCGACGGCCTTGGTTCGCGGATCTCGATCGAGCGCCTCGAGCGCGTCCCGGGTCGTTGTGCCGATGATCGGATCGCCACCAATGCCGACGAACGAGGAGATTCCGAGCCCAGCCTGCACAAGGTTCAGACAGACCAGCGTGCCGAGGCTCCCGGAACGCGACACGACGCCGACATATCCTGGCCGAAAGACCCGCGGATTGAAGGCCGGCATGAAGCCGACGAAGCACTCTCCGGTCGTCACGAGCCCTGCCGTGTTGGGCCCAACGACCCGGCAGCCGCGTTCCCGGGCGGCAGCAAGCAGATACATCGTGTCCTGCACGGGCACATGCTCTGTGAGGCAGACGATCTTGCCGATGCCGGCCTCGATGATGTCGAGCGCGGCCTCCTTCACGCCAAAGGGGGGCACGAACATGACGGCAGCATCGATCCTGGTCGCCTTGGCGGCGTCTTTGGCACTCGCCCAGACAGGAAGGTCAAGATGCGTCTCGCCGCCTCGCTTCGGGTTGACCCCGCCGGCGACTTTGGTGCCGTAGGCGCGCATTCTCTCGGCCCAGAATGTACCCTGTTTGCCGGTGATGCCCTGGACGAGAAGGGTCTCATTGCCATGGATGATCATCGCGTCGGGCCCGCCTTCGCCGCCGCGACGGCCGCCTTGACGGCATCGTCCATCAGGTCGTGCGGCGTGATGCCTAGGCGGTCCTTGACCATGGCGATGGCCTCGTCCTCACCGGTGCCGTGGATCGTGAAGATGATGGGGATCCTCGGCTCGAGCTCGACCCAGGCATCGATCACGCCCTCCGCCATCACGTCGGTTCGCGCAAAGGCGCCGCAAAAATTCACCAGCAAGCATTTCACCCGCGGGTTCGCGAGCACGAGCTCGAGCGCCGGCTTCGCCTTGGTATAGCTATCGCCGCCGATCTCCATGAAGTTGGCTGGCTCGCCCCCGAAGTGGCGGATCGCGTCCATGGTCGTCATGGTGAGGCCGGCACCATTGGCCAGCACGCCGACCTCGCCGTCGAGCTCGACGTACTTGAGGTGCAGCGCCCGGGCGCGCGACTCGAGCTCGGTCAACTTGTCGGGAGAGCCCAGCTTGGCCAGCTCGGCGCGGCGGGGCAAGGCGCTATCGTCAAGCGTCAACTTGCAGTCGAGTGCAACGAGATCGCCCTCGTCCGTGACCACAAGTGGATTGATCTCGAGCAGCTCGGCGTCGTTGCCGGCATAGGCCGCGTAGAGCTTCATCAGGACCGCGATCAGCTTGCTTGGCGCGCAGGGTAGCGTCGATGGCAATGCGGCCTTCAGCGCCTTCTCGCTGAGCCCTGTGCGGATGTCGATCGGCAGCCTGAGCAGGCTGTCGGGGCGGGTCGCCGCAAGCTCTTCAATGTCCATCCCGCCATCGGCCGAGAACAGCAGCAGCGGCCCCTTGGTCTCGGGGTCGTTGAGCACGGCGGCGTACATCTCGCGGCGGATCTCGACCTGCGGCTCGACCAGCACGCGCGTCACCTTGTGCTCCCCGATCGTCATGCCGAGGATCGCCCCCGCGTGGCGGCGCGCCTCGGCTGGGTCCTCGGCAAGCTTGATGCCGCCCGCCTTGCCGCGCTTTCCCGCCGGCACCTGAGCCTTGATCACGCAGGGCCCGATTGCACGCGCAAGCTCGGCCGCGGTGTCCGGGCTGTTGGTGACCGAGCCCCCCGCGATCCGGATCCCGGCACTCTGCAACAGAAGCTTGCCGGGAAATTCCTCGAAGTTCATACCCGTCTCATTTCCCGTACTTCTTCCAATACGCCCCGAACAGCGCCTCCTCGCTCGGCTTGTCCTCCGGGATGGTGGTCACGAGGTGGGTGATGTTGACGAAGTGCCGCCAGTTGAGGTTGTCCGCGAACGCGTTGGCCTGCCAGGTGCCGCAACCCATGGTCAGCGTGAACGGAAGACCGTTGTCGAAGCTGCCGCCGTTACCGAAGGTGTGGGCCTGGTTGACCAGAACGCGCACGACATCGATATCCGCGGCAAGCTCACGCGCGTGCGCGAGGTTGTTGGTGTGGATGCCGCAGGAGTGCCCCTTGCCCTGGTAGTCCAGGATCGTGCGCACGATGCGTTTGGCGTCGGCGAAATCTCGTGCGCGGTAGACCGTCAGCACAAGCGACAGCTTCTCGCCGGAAAGCGGGTGCTCCTTGCCGACGCCGGTCTCCTCGGCCATCACGAATTTGCAGCCCCGCGCTTTCGGCCCCAGTTGGAACACGTCGATCAGTGCCTCGGGCCCCTGCGCGATGACGGCACGGTTGAGCTTGCCATCGACCCACAGCCGCTCGACGATGCGCCGGCGCTCCTCGGCTGTCGCCAGATAGCCGCCCTGACCGGCCAAGGCCTCGAGCGCCTTGTCGTAGACCGCCTCGACGATGACGAGGGCGTTCTCGGATGAGCAGCTCGTCGCGTAATCGAAGCATTTCGACAGCATGATCTTATGCGCAGCGTCGTCGAGATCGGCGCCATCATCGACGATGACCGGCACGTTGCCGAGCCCAACGCCGAGCGCCGGCTTACCCGATCGATAGGCGGCCTTGACGTTGGCCTGGCTCCCCGTCGCAACGACAAGGTCCGCAAGCTCCATCAGCCGCGTGCTCGACTCGCGGGTCACCGGAGCGGGAATGATCTGCACGAGGTCCTCGGGCAGCCCGATCTTTTGCAGCTCGGCACGCATGCCGTCGACCACCGGTTTGGAGGCCGCCCAGCCGGCCGGCGGCGGCGCGATGACGATCGCATTGCCGCCCTTCAGCGCCATCATCGCCTTGTTTACCGGCGTCGCGCTCGGGTTGGTCGACGGCGTGATCGCCGCCACAACACCCACCGGCTTCGCCCATTTGACGAGCCCCTTCTCCGGGATCTCCTCGATGATTCCGGTCGACTTGACGCGGAGCAGGTCGCGCAACGTGCCGAACGTCTTGCGTTGGTTCTTGATGACCTTGCTCTCGAGCTCGCCGATCCCGGTCTCCTCCACCGCGATCTCAGCGAAGTGGCGTGCGTTTTCGGGCTTGTACAGCGACCAGGCGACTGCCGTTACCGCCTCGTCAATGCGCGGCTGGCCGTGCGCCGCGATCTCCCTCCCGTAGGTCGCCAAAGCCGCCCGGGCATTCGCGATCAGCGCTGCTATTGCATCGCCCTCTTTCGCAGTCGCTGCGAAGCTCGTTGCGGCGCCCGTTGCCATGTTGCTCGCCTCCACGCGTCCAGACTCCAAGATAGACCCTCCGATGTCGATCGGCGTCCATTCTGGACCCCACCACCGGCACGCGAAAGCGCCAACCTTCCGGCGCGACGTTGCGGTTGCTCGTCTCGAGCCTTGGCCCTGCGTCGTCACAACCTGGAGGATGATCAACTGCCGGCAGGCGGCACACGCGGACCAAGGCCGGATTGAAGGACTGCGGCTTCTTGGGTGATGGCGAAATTGTGAGTGCATGCTCAGAGGCGTACTACCGCCTCCTTGCGCTTCGAGACGCGCATGGAAACCGAAATCTATTATTTTTCAGTCTGCTAACAGGGCCAGCCGGAATTCCTAATCGGGGGGTAGCAGGTTCAAGTCCTGCCGGGGCCGCCATTGAAGATCAATGTGTTGGCGCCGCAGCGCGCAGCGGTGTTTTCTCGCACACGCGGGACATTCGTCTCGGACCATCGCGAGACTGAGGCAAACGTCGACACATCGTTTGCCTTGGCCACAGCCGGGGTCGCAGCAACCCAACTTCTCCTTGCAATCTCGGTAAACTGGACTAGGCTCGCTGGCTTGGACACGCCAATAGAGGGCCCCGTCCGTACGCCGCAGCCTCCAGAGGTCACCGGCGTGCGCAAGGGGTGACGCGGCTACCACAAGGGAGCCACCTGCGAGTTCGCTCGTCAGATGGTGTGCTTGTCCGCTTCACGTTGCGGTCGAGTTCATCCTACAGGCACTGCATAAAGCCAATGGAGGGGTAATGAGATGGGAAATGTGATGTCCGCTGCCGTCAAGTGGGTGACTACGGGCGTCGCAGCAGCAATCTTGGTCGTCATGTACGCGCTGGGAATGGGTGCTTCCTCGCCCGCAGCGGCACACGGATGGCATTGCTACTGGGCGCGTGGTCACCGGCATCTTGCCGCTTGCGATATCGGCCCCGGCATCGATCTGTGGTGGGGAGGTCGCCGTCGCGGCCGTAGGCGTCGTCGTCGCCGGCGCTGAGCCCTCACACAAGGCGCGCGCAGCCGGCGACCTTTGGGCCTGTCGGCTTCGCCTGAGCAATGAAAGGATGACCTCCCGATCAGGAGGTCATCCTTTTGTTATTTGCGATTGCACGATGTGGCGAGGCGTGCGGCCCGGCGGCTGGCCCGCAGCGCGGCCATGCTGGAGCGGTCCGCATCAGCGCTCCGGCCGCTCGGGACCCGGGCCCAAGCCCCTCTGGACGATCGAGTTTATCTCGACATACCTCCGTATCAGCGGGGCGCAAATCTTGTGCAGGGGGTTCTTGGCGATCAGCATGTCGTGCAGCGCCAGATAGTCGATGCCCGTGGCAAGGAAGCAATTCAGGGCATCGCGCGGGCTTTCGACGATGGGCTCCCCCCTGATGTTGAACGAGGTGTTCACCAGCACGGGAACGCCCGTAAGAGCGTCGAACTCCTCGAGCAACGCGTAGAGCCGTGCGTTGGTCTCCCGTCGCACCGTCTGCACGCGCGCCGTGCCATCGACGTGAACGATCGCCGGCACCCTGCTCCTCCACTCGGGGCGCACGCCCATGGCGAGCAGCATGAAAGGCGATTCCTGGTCGCCCTCGAAAATCTCGCGCGCTCTTTCGGCGAGCACGATGGGCGCAAACGGGCGAAAAGCCTGCCTGTGCTTCACGCGGCTGTTCAGCTTGTCCTTCATCTCGGCCTTGCGTGGGTCCGCCAGAATGCTGCGGTTGCCGAGCGCTCTGGGCCCGAACTCGGACCGGCCCTGGAACCAGCCGAACACGTTGCCTTCCGCCAGCAACCGCGCCGTCTCCTTGCATATGTCCTTGCCGGCCGTATTCAGCGTTTCGCTGCGGACCAGCCAGCTGCGCGCGGCCTCGCGCACCTCCTCGTCCTTGTAGTCCACGCCGAGATAGGCATGCTGCATCACGAACGCGCGCTTCCTCTTCAGGATCGCCAGGTGACCGTAGTAGGCACAGCCGATGGCGATCCCGTCGTCGCCGGCTGCGGGTTGGATCCAGACCTTGTCGAAGCCCGCCTCGCGCGCGATGCGGCCATTGGCCACGCAATTGAGCGCGACGCCGCCTGCAAGGCACAGGTTCTTGGCACCGGTCGCCTGCCGCAGCCAGCTCGCACGCTCGAGCAGCACCCTTTCCGTGTCGTCCTGAACCTGCCAGGCCATGTCCTTCCAATGCTGCATGGACGGACTTTTTTCCCAGTCCGGTTCCCTGTCGGGCACCCAGGGCTTGTCGAGTTCCTCCGTCCAGTCTGGAACATGCAGCACCCCATCCTTCATGTGCATGAGCGGCTTGAAATGATGCGGCCGCCCATAAGGAGCGAGGCCCATCAGCTCCCCGCACTTGTTCCAATCCGAAAAGATGTAGGTCGAGGCGCGACTGTACAGCGCTCCGAGGCCTGCCATGTTGAAGAACTCGTCGCTCAGAAATCCGCGACACGGCTTCAACCAGACCTTTTTCAGCGCCTCCAGCTCGGCGCCGTCGAACCTGTAGTAGCTCTCGGACTCGCGCGCCAACGGATCGGCCTTGTCGGCGTCCGGATATCTCTCGATGACATCCGAGCAGTAGCTGCCGACACCATCCACGACCATGACGGCCCCCGCCTCGAAGGGGCAGGCAGCAAACGCGCTGTAAGCGTGTGCCAGGTGGTGGGATATGGTCACCACCTTGTTTGATTTCGGCAGGTACAGGGGATGCTTTTCCGCCTGCAGCCTCTGCTCGAAGAAGAACGGCGAATCCTGGTACGTCAGACGCTGTTCCATCTCTTCGACCGGCAGCACGTAGCAGTTGCGCACCACCAGATCGACGTCATCCAGCGAGATGCCCTCAGCCTTCAGGCAGTAGTCGACGACCTCCTGAAAGAAGCCACTGGCGTGCTTCTCGCGCGTGATCCGCTCCTTGGAGATCGCAAACGCAATCTCGCCATCGCGAAGCAGGCACGCACTGACATCGTGGTCGTACGTGTTCAGCCCAAGCACATAGGTGTGATTCTTCGACATCGGCTCCCTTTTGGCAGGACCAGCTCGGACGGGCTCCATCCGCCACCTATGGCGGCGCCCGTGGCAATGTTAGGACAATTGCGCGCTTGGCATCACCCCCCAGCGCCTCCTGCTGGGGGCTGCTTTTTTTGCTCGCCGGCACGGGCCGACTCATTGTCTACGACGCCTGCCGCCTCGTTCCGGCGTCGGCGGTTCGTCCACGCAACTGAGGAAGCCATGATGAGAAACCTCCTGACAGCGCTTGCCGGCGCGGCACTCCTTGCTGGCGCAGCGACGGTCGCCTTAGCACAAACCGCGCAGACCCAAAATCAAACCAATCCCAACACCAAGGTCTATGCCTATCAGAAAGCCACGGCACCGAAGCCGGCGAGCCCCGGCACCGATGCGACGATGGCGCGGCAGAACCATCCATCCGAGCATCTTTTGGGCTCCGTGCCGTTCGGCTCGCCCAAATGGTGGGAAGTCATGGGCCGGACCAGCAACGGTGAGGGCAGTCCATAGCCGTTCATCGTCTCGAAGCTTGTTCAGCCGCCGCCCGCTCGCCGCGGGCGGCGGCTGCTAAGCTCAGTGCAAAACGCTCTCTGCGCGAAATCATATGGTTGGAGGCGATAGCTCGAAATCCCAATCATGGGGTCGCAGGTTCAAGTCCTGCCGTGGTCGGAAAATGAAAATCCACGCACTCATCGGGTGGCGGATGCCGGTGAGGATGGAGGCGTGGGCGGCACCGCGACAAGCAGCGCAAGCAACAGGACGCTGATGCCGAGAGCCAGGGCAAATACCAGGAGCGCTGTCTTCGCCATGGGAGACCTCTTCGGATCGGTCTCCCAGACTTGCGCCCAGCCCTTTGGAGAGGCTGTTACGTAGGGAACAGCCTGCAAGCCACAGCCGGCTCGCCCTGGCAGGCCCCGTGCCTCCTTGCGCGCCGGCGCCTGGCCTCAGCATCTCCCGCGTCATGGGCCTTTGCTCAGGCCATTGCGCTTGGCCTTGCGCTCGCATGCATTATATTGCCGCGGGATGATTCATTGAGCAGGTTGGCCCGCCCCGATGCCGAAGATCACCTACATCGAGCACGATGGCGCCGTGCACACGGTCGAGGCCGAAATCGGTGCCACCGTCATGGAAACGGCGCTCAAGGGAGGCGTCACCGGCATCGTCGCCGAATGCGGCGGCTCGTGCACCTGCGCCACCTGCATGGTCTACGTGGACGAGGCCTGGGTGGGCAGGGTCGGCGAGCGCAGCGAGGAGGAGGAGGACCAGCTCGACACGGCCTTCGACGTGCGGCCCAACTCGCGGCTGTCCTGCCAGATCAAGGTGACGGAGGAGCTCGACGGCCTCGTCGTGCGCACGCCGGCGTATCAGGGACGGTAGTTGCGCTATCGGTGAACCGAGTGGCGCTTGGCCCGCGCGCTCCCCCTTGCCCCTCGGGCCCTCTCCACGCTCGCCCTGCCCACATCATGCCCAGGCTTCAGGAACGAGCGGATCGAGGCCGGCCCGTCTGGGTGTAGGGATACATTTGCGTGATGTCCGCACCGGGGATCGCCGCCTCCATGCGCCGCCACACATCGACGACGACGTTGGCGATCTCGTCGGCAATGCCGGCGGTCTTGGCATTCTCCAGATAGAGGCTGATGTCCTTGAGCTGGAGCTTGGCCGTGAAGCCGGCGTCGAAACGGCCATGCATGATGCGGCGGGGAAACTTGTCGTCGGTCGCCGAGTTGCGGCCCGACGAGGCGTTGACGATGTCGAGGATCGTCTTCATGTCGATGCCCTGGCCGGTGCCGAAGGCGATCGCCTCCGAGGTGGCCGCCAGCGCCGTGGCGGACAGGAAGTTGTTCAAGAGCTTGACCGCCTGGCCCTGGCCCGGTCTCGGGCCCACGTAGAACGGCTTGCCCATCAGGCTCACCAGCGGCTTGAAGCGCTCGAAGGCGTCCGGCGCGCACGCCAGCATGATGGCGAGGCTGGCCTTGTCGGCGCCGGCGGTGCCGCCGGAGACCGGCGCATCGATGAAGGCGATGTCCGCGGCGGCCAGCACGGAGGCCACCTCCTCCGCCGCCTTGATGCCGATCGTCGAGGTGTCGATCACGGTCTTGACCCGGCGGGGCGATGCTGCGGCGATTTCGCGCGCCACCGCCACGGACGCCGCGCCGTCGGGCAGCGAAAGAATGACGATGTCGGCGCGGCCCGCCACTTCGGCGTTGCTCTTGGCGACGGTTGCACCCTCCGGCGCACGCGCGGTGCTGACCGCATCCGCGACCACCACGGGATAGCCCGCCGCCACCAGGTGGCGGCTCATGCGGTGGCCCATGCTGCCGACGCCAATCCAGCCGATCGTCTCTTTCATCGCCGTCTCTCTCCTGTCGTGAGATCGGCAATCTCCGGCTGTCCGCTCTTGCGGTCAAGGCCGACGATCCACGCACCGGGCCGTGAACTCATGAACGTGCAGCCGCCACGCTGGCGAAGGGCTTCAGGCGCGGCCCCGCTTGCGCAACTCCCGCGGCGTGCGGCCAAACCAAGCCTTCGCGGCCCGCGACAAGGCGCTGAGTTCGGAAAACCCCAGAAGAAAGGCGATCTCCGTGAGGGGGAGGGTGGTTTCGATGATGTAGTGACCAGCCATGGCCCTTCGGGTGTCATGGAGCACGCCGCGAAATGTCGTGCCGACCTGCGCAAGCTGGCGCCTGAGCGCGTGAACGGACAGGCCGCAAGCCTGGGCGGCGGCGGCAATGCTCACTTCGCCGTGGGGTAGGCCGGTGCTGATGTAGGTTATCAGGCGAGACACCGTGTCGTCGGTCTGCTCCTGCTCCTCCAGCGCCTTCTTGGCGGCCTGCACGAGAACCCTGTACAGCTGCGCATCTGCCGCCGGCAGCTTCTTGTCCAGGGTGCGGGTGGGGATGCCGATGCGATTCTCGGGCTGCTCGAAACGCACGCTCGGGCCGAAGACGCGCCTGAACTCGGCAATGGCCCTCGGCTTGGCACGGTGGAACTCGACCCGCAGCGGGAACGAAGGGTCGCGCGTGATGTGGCGAATGCGGGCGACCCGGACGGCCGTTTGCGCGTCCATCAATTGGGCGCTCGGGCCGAATGCGGCCGGCAGGGGTGTCACCATGTAGCTCATCCCTGGTCGCTCCTCGAGCCGCGGCTCCAAGCGGTCCGAGACCAGGGCTAGGAACCTGACGTAGTCGTGGAGCGCAACGCGCAGCGTCGGCGCGTTGCCGATCACGTAGTCGAGGGTGCCTGTCGTCCCCGACCGGAACGTTTCCCCCAGCTGCGCGCCGAACGCGTCGTTGCCAGTCTCCCGAGCGACGTTCTCCAGGAGCCGTGCCAGGCTGCGCAGGGGTATTCGCGCATCGGCAATCTTGACAACGGACGGATCGATTCCAACCGCGCGTGCGGCGCGTTGGTAGTTGAGCCCCTGCTTGCGCATGAACCTCTCGATCGTGACGAGGGTCTGCGCCAGGGCCGTTGGCTGGCCGGCTGAAGAGCCCATCGCGGGTGGCTCCCCAAGACTGGCCGGTCGAGAGCGCAATCGACGCCGGCCGGATTGGTTCGCCGTTCCTCGCTTGCGGCCGCTCACACCGGATGTCAAATCCGGAACAACTGCGGTCAAGTCAGTGTTCTCCTCCGCAGGCTAATCATATTACACCGAATTGCCCGTTGCAGCGACAATGGGGGTGGCCAGACAATGAATTGGACAAGGCATGGTGAATTCGTCCGGTCGCGACCCCGCACAGCGCGGACCGCACACGAGCCTTGCACAGACCAACGCAGGCGGTGAGGAAGTCGATCCGCCACGGCCGTCCGCGGGAAAGGGCCTGTCCAGGAAGCCCTTGTTTCAGCTGGTGCACGAGGTGCTGGCCGAACAGATCGCCAAAGGGGTTAGGGAGCCTGGGGCAGTGCTTCCCAACGAGACGGACTTGGCGCGCGAGATGGGTGTCAGCGCCGGCACCCTGAGGAAAGCGCTCGATATCCTGGAGGCCGACCACCTCGTTTCCCGCCGCCAGGGGCGCGGAACCTTCGTCAACGATCAGCCTTTGCGGACGCTGGCCTTCCGCTTCGACAATGCCAGGACGGCAAACGGAGAATGGGTTTCCGCCACCTTCGAAGATGTTCAAGTGTCGATAGGCCCGGCCGATGACAAGGAGCGATCACGACTGCAGCTCGGCGGTCCGCAGAAGGTCTTTCGCATTGAGCGGCTGCGGGTCCTTGATGGGAGCCCATACATGCTCGAGCACAGCAGTATGCCGGAGGCGTTGTTTCCCGAGCTGGCAGAGCGCGCCAGCACTCCCTACCAACTCGCCGACGTTGCGGTGAGGTATGGGATCGCGCTGGCCCGCGCGCAGGAAAGGGTCTCCGCTCTCGTGGCGGGCGGGAGCGTCGCAGAACGCCTTCAGGTCCCGGAAGGCACAGCAGTGCTGTCGCTGGACCGCATCGCCTATTCCAGCGAGGGGACCCCCGTCGAGTTGCGCCTTGCGCAATGCTACCTGCGCGACGGGCACTATCTAGCGGACATGCGATGAGGCACTCGACCCAGCACACTGTGACCCATTGCCGCCGCCTGCCCCTGACCATCATCGATTGGAACGGTCAGCCGCCCCTCTCCTACGACGCGGACGAGTGGAGAGGGCTGTGCAAGCGGCGCTAGGCGGAACTCCCGCATCTCCGGTTCTTCGTCGAAGGGCCCCTGCTTGGCGAGGGCGTCGCGACACTGCGGGCTGAGCGCGCGCGGATTGTCCAGCAGACAGGCTAGGCCGCGCGCCGGGCCGGGCGCCGATTGGGCGCACATGCGTTCATAGTCCGCGAGACTGTGGCCGCGGATCCGCATGCGACGGCTGGCCCGCCCGGCGATGGTTGACTGGTTGGCGCTGCGTACCTAGTGTTTCTGGGTCGACTCAATTCCGCAATTGAAGGCAGGGCCAGGTCCTACCGCTGCAATGGGCGTCAAGCTGAAACTGTTTCTCGGAGCCCTTTTGGCGGGGTTTTTCGTGCTGGCGGCAAGCGCACCGGCGGCTGCCCATGGTTCCTACCATCCTGCCAGCTCCGGTGACGTTGCCGTCGTTGCTCACGGGTCGGCCGGCGGCATAGCCCCGACGGATGGCGCCGTTGCCTTGCAAGGAGCCGGCAAGGCACACCAACTGTCTGACTTGGCGGCACTGCCCCAGGCGCCCGCCCCGCCGACGCATGACAGCCGCTGCTGCTGTGGCGGCGCGCTCTGCCACGCAAGCGCGGCCATCACGATCGGGGTTCTCAGCCCACCCGACGATGCCGGCCAACAGCTCGAGCCGCCGGTCGCAGCCGTCTCCGCGGGCCGGCAGCCCGTCGGCATCGAACGTCCGCCGCGCGCGACGGCCCTGTAAAAGCCGCACCGCCGATCGGAATTCCACTGAGCCTCCCGTCAAGAAGGCGCAACGCCATGCGTGCGCGATTGCTTCTCATGCTTGGCCTCGCCATCGCGATTCCCTCGCAGGCGAGCTCCGCCGGCCCTGATGATGCCGAAGCCAGCGTGCCCCGGTCCGCCTACGGCCCCGTCACCGCAGGCACGAAGAGCTATCGCCCGGTCGAGCCGCTGCCATGGGGCGAGGTGAACCGGCGCGTGATGCCGAAGAGCAAGCAGGCCGATGACAGCGCCCCAGCCGTGCCACCGGCTCGAGACGGCGACGCGGCGCCGGCGCCGCCTCCCCCGCAGCGCAAGCCCTGAGGCCGGAGGCGCCATGCACACGCGAGAAATGTTCCGGGCTGCACGAGGCGATGCCCGGATGGCGATCGCGATCGTCGCGGTCGCTCTGGCAACGAGCGGCTGCGCGGAGCTCGCGCGCGATGACGGCATGCTTGCCGTCGAGACTGCCGCGCAGGCGGATCTCGGCAAGGAGGTCGTCAAGATTCGCGACGACCGCGACGCGGCCCTCGTTTCGGCGCGGGTGAGAAGTCTGCTGGCGAAGCCGCTGACCCTATCGAGCGCCGTCCAGATCGCGCTCCTCAATCATCGCGGCCTGCAAGCAGCGTTCAACGAGCTTGGAATCTCGGAAGCGCAGCTCCTGGAGGCGAGCCTGCCTCCCGCGCCCACCATTTCCCTGCAGCGCCTGGTGGGCTCCGGCGGCTTCGAGATCGAGCGGCAGATCCTGCAGAACGTGCTGGCGCTGCTGACCATGCCGCGGCGGCGAGAGATCGCGCAGGCGCGCTTCAAGGCCGCCCAGGCGCGCGCGATCGAAGCCACGTTGCGAGCGTCGGTGGACGCCATGCGCGCCTATTACCGTGCGCTCGCCGCCAGCGAGGCGGCAAGATCGTTCGAGGAGGCACGGCTCTCGGCCGAGGCCGTCTCAGACCTCGCCAAGCAGCTCGGTGAAACTGGCGCGATGTCGAAGCTCGACCAGGCGCGCCAGCATGCGTTCCATGCGGACGTGAGCGCGCAGCTCGCAACCGCGCGGCTGCGGCAGCGCGTGGAGCGCGAGCGCCTGATCAGGGCATTGGCGCTGTGGGGGGCAGATGCGCGCTTCGTAATGCCGAGCAAGCTTCCGGCGCTGCCAGCCAAGCCGGCGTCGACAGCCAGCATCGAGCGGGAGGCAGTACTGCGCCGCGCCGACCTCGTCGTCGCGCGCCTGGAGCTGGACGCCCTCGCGCTCCAGCTGGGCCTGGTGCGCAAGACGCGCTTGATCAACGTGCTCGAGGTCAGCGGCATCAGCACGTCGGAGAAGGAGACCAAGACCGTCGCCGGGCTGCCGGAGGTCGACAAGGTCAGCCGGCGCGGCCTCGAGCTGGAGGTCCAGATCCCCATCTACGATTTCGGCGAGGCGCGCGTGCGGCTGGCCGAGGAAACCTACATGCAGGCGGTCAATCGCCTGCTCGAGCGCGCAGTCAATACCCGCTCGCAGGCGCGCGAAGCCTATCAGCTCTATCGCGGCACCTACGATCTGGCGCGGCACTACGAGCGCGAGGTGCTGCCGCTGCGCAAGATCGTCGCCGACGAGGCGCTGCTCAACTACAACGCCATGACCCGCGATCTCTTTGCCCTGATCGCGGATGCGCGGGCGCGCGTGCTGGCCAACGTGCAGGCGATCGAAGCCCGGCGCGACTTCTGGCTCGCCACGGTCGAGCTGCATGCCGCCATCGCCGGCGGCGGCGCGTCGGCCGAGCCGCCGCCGAGAGCCGCAAGCGGCGGGGCCGGCGAAGCGGACGCGCACTGAGGCCAATGACAGGAGCGTCACCCATGACCATCTCACGCCGGACCTTTCTCGCAAGCTCCGGGCTTGCGCTCGCGAGCGTCAGCCAGGTCAGCGGCCGCAGCGCCTTCGCCGCCGTCCCCGAGGCGCCGAGCCAGGCCTCGCCCCTGATGCAGCCGCCGCTGTTTCCGCAGTCGGGCCCCGACTATCGGCCGGTCGTCACGCTCAATGGCTGGACGCTGCCCTGGCGCATGAACGGCGATTGGAAGGAGTTCCATCTCGTCGCCGAGCCCGTGGTGCGCGAGCTCGCACCCGGCATGAAGGCCCATCTGTGGGGCTACAACGGCCAGTCGCCGGGTCCCACCATCGAGTGCGTGGAAGGCGACAAGGTGCGCATCTTCGTCACCAACAGACTGCCCGAGCACACCACCATCCACTGGCACGGCATGCTGCTGCCCAACGGCATGGACGGCGTGGGCGGCCTCACGCAGCCGCACATCCAGCCGGGCAAGACCTTCGTCTACGAGTGGCAGGTGAGCAAGAGCGGCACCTTCATGTACCACCCGCACGCCGACGAGATGGTGCAGATGGCCATGGGCATGATGGGGATGTTCATCGTGCATCCGCGCGACCCCAAGCTCATGCGCGTCGATCGCGACTTCGTCTTCCTGCTCAACGCCTTCGACGTCGAGCCCGGCAGCTATGTGCCGAAAGTCAACACCATGCTCGAATTCAACTTGTGGGCCTTCAACTCACGCGTCTTTCCCGGCATCGACCATCTGGCCGTGCGCCAGGGCGACCGTGTGCGCGTGCGGGTCGGCAATCTGACCATGACCAACCATCCGATCCACATGCACGGCTACCACTTCTCGGTCACGTGCACGGACGGCGGCTGGGTGCCCGAGAGCGCGCGCTGGCCGGAGACCACCATCGATCTCCCGGTCGG
>DATEVP010000138.1:0-3086 GCA_035258465.1 Hyphomicrobiaceae bacterium | reverse complement strand
AGCCAGAATCTCGGGCTTCAATCGACCCCACTTCGCCATCTCCGAGCGGATCTCCTCGGCGAATGCTTCCGGTGAGGCGCTCGTCGCAATCGCGGCGTTCACCGCCGCGAAAGCCTCCCTCGAAGCTTCCGTGCTCATCGCGGCGATGACGGCCTTATGGAGCCGGGCGATGATCTCGTGCGGGGTGCGCCGCGAGGCGAACAGCCCTTGCCAGTTGCCCGTGCCGATCCCCGGGTAGCCGGCTTCGGCCATCGTCGGCACATCCGCGAAGTTCGGCAATCGCTTCTCTCCGTAGACAGCGAGCGGCTTGAACTTGCCGATGTTGCCGGTGGCGGTCGCCACATTGATGAAGGCGATATCGATGCGCCCAGCCAGGAGATCGGCGAGGATGCCGCTTGCCCCATCCGTCGCGTGGTAGGCCACGCTCAGGTTGGAGGCCTTGCCGAGCGCGATCGCATCGACATCGACGTAGGCGCCGAGAAAGTCCGTCCCGTAGACGAGCTTGCCGGTCGTTTTCCGAAGATGTGCCAGGAAGCCCGCGAGCGTGTCGGCAGGTGCCGACACCTGCGTCATCGCCACGCTCGGAAAGTCGGCGAGCTTGGAGATCGGAGCGATCTCCTCGAGGTAGTCGAAGTCCATCTCGTCGCGGTGAAAGATCGGCGTCATCGAATTGCTGGTCAGGTTGCCGACCAGCAGCGTGTAGCCATCGGGATTGTCGCGCAGGTATTGCAGGGCGGCGATACCGAAATTGCCGGTCCTGGGCTCGACGCTGAAGCTCTGCCCAAAGACGGCTGTCAGCCCCCGCGCGAGCACGGTGGCGGTGTAGCCGGTGGAGCCGCCGAGTGGGAACGGGAGCACCAGCACCACCGGTCTTTCGGGATAGCAGCCGGCAGCGGGCCCAACGGCTGCATCCGACGCCGCCGCGCTGCGCTGTCCGGCACTGCTGGGCAAGGCCATCGACACGTCCCTGCCGGTCACGAGCCAAGTCGACCGGCGATTGACAGCGGCTCCCAAGTTGTCGGACAACATACAAATGCCGGTCACTCTTCTCAAGCTAAATGTGAGGCCGCTGCCGAGCGTCAACCGGGCCGAGGAGGTTGCTCGCGCGTTGCGCGAGCAGATTCGCTCGCGCGCTCTCGAGACGGAAAGCCGCCTGCCTTCCGAGCAGATGATGGCGCTGCAGTTCGGCGTGAGCCGAGCGGTCATCCGCGAGGCAATCGCCCGGCTGAAGAACGAGGGGCTCGTGCGGACGCGTCAGGGCAGCGGCGCGTTCGTTCGGGATTGGGAGATCACCTCGCTCCAACTCGATCCGGACATTCGCGAGAGCCTCGAATCGGTTCTCGCCGTCGCCGAGCTGCGCAAGGGAATCGAAGCCGAGGCTGCAGCCCTTGCTGCGGAGCGGCGCACCAGAAAAGAGCTTGCCGCGATCGAGAAGGCGCTCGGGCGCGTTGCCTCCATCACGCAGACCCGGGGCGACAGCTCGAAGGCCGACATGCTGTTCCATCGCGCAATCGCGGAAGCCGCGCACAATCCCTATTACATCGCCGTGCTGGACTATCTGAACCAGTTCGTGGTGACGGCCATTCGGGTGAGCCGGGGCAATACCGCCCTGCGCGACGACTTCGCGCGGCAGGTCGAGATCGAGCATCTCGACATCCTGGACGCGATCCGCCGCAGAGATTCATCGGGTGCGCGGCTTGCCGCGCAGATCCACATGGATCAGGCCCGCATCCGCATTCGCCAGGCCGGTCGGGATTTCGGAACGCGAAAGAGCTCAGGTGCGAAGGATGAGACGCCGCCGACCTCGCCGAACGCCAGACGGCAAGCTCGCTCGGACCGGAATCTCCCGGATCGGGATCGTACGAGGACATGAACGCCACATCCAAGATCCGGCCGATGCGCGAGGTCACCGAGGTCCGCGATGGCATGGCCATCGATTGGGACATCCCGATCGAGATGGACGACGGGCTCGTTCTGCGCGCCGACGTCTATCGCCCGACTGCACCCGGCAGATATCCGGTCATTCTGTCCTATGGCCCTTACGCCAAGTGGCTCGCCTTCCAGGACGGCTATTCGACCGCCTGGGAGATCATGATCAAGGAGCATCCCGACGTCCTGGTCGGCTCCAGCAGCAAGTACCAGTCCTGGGAGGTCGCGGACCCTGAAAAGTGGGTCCCTGACGGCTATGTCTGCCTGCGGATAGACTCGCGCGGGGCGGGCCGCTCGCCGGGTTACATCGATCCCTTCTCGCCGCGCGAGACGCAGGACATCTACCAGTGCATCGAATGGGCGGCGCGGCAGCCCTGGAGCAGCGGCAAGGTGGGAATGAATGGCATCTCCTACTATGCCATCAATGCCTGGCAAGTTGCGTCTCTACAGCCGCCGCATCTGGCCGCCATCTGTGTTTGGGAAGGTGCCGGCGATTGGTACCGCGACAAGAACCACCAGGGCGGCATCCTGTGTACCTTCCAGGCCAACTGGTACGACATGCAGGTGAAGACCGTGCAGCACGGCCTCGGCGAGCGGGGGCCGCGCAGCCGCTTCACCGGCGATCTCGTCTGCGGCCCGCAGACGATGACGGACAAGGAGCTGCAGAAGTTTCGCTGCGATTTCGGCGAGACGATCTATTCACATCCCCTCGACGACGCCTACCACCGCGCGCGCTCGGCCGACTGGGGCAAGATCACGGTGCCGGTGCTCTCGGCCGGAAATTGGGGCGGCAATGGGCTTCACCTGCGGGGCAACATCGAAGGGTTCGTCCGCGCCGCCTCCCGCCAGAAATGGCTCGAGGTTCACGGCGGCCGGCACTGGACCTTGTTCTACACCGACTATGGGATCGATTTGCAGAAGCGCTTCTTCGGGCATTTCCTCAAGGGCGAGGACACGGGCTGGGAAAAGCAGCCGCGCGTGCTGCTGCAGATCCGCCATCCGGGCGAGAAGTTCGTGGCGCGGGAGGAGAACGAATGGCCGCTCGCGCGCACCAAGTGGACGAAATTCTATCTCGATCCTGCAGGTTTGAGCTTGTCGCAACGGCCTGCGGGCGGATCGAGCAGAGTCGAATACGAGGCGCTCGGCGATGGGCTGAT
>DATEVP010000137.1:0-3920 GCA_035258465.1 Hyphomicrobiaceae bacterium | reverse complement strand
GGCCGCAATCGCCGGCGAGGTTACGTTGAACGGCCCGCGCACGCGGTTCAACACGTCGGCCACGGCCGCCGGGCAGTAGGCCCAGCCCAGCCGCAGGGCCGCCAACCCGTAGATCTTGGAAAAGGTGCGCGTCATCACCGTGTTGTCGGTGGTGGCGACCAGCTCCAGCCCGGCCTCGTAATCGTTGCGGCGCACGTATTCCGAATAGGCCGCGTCCAGCACCAGCAGCGTGTGGCTCGGCAGGCCCCTGTGCAGCCGGCGCACCTCCTCGTGCGCAAGGTAGGTGCCGGTCGGGTTGTTGGGATTGGCGAGGAAGACGATCTTCGTCTTCGCGCCGACGCGTTTAAGGATCGCATCGACGTCGGCGCGATAGTCCTTCTCCGGCACGGACACGGGCTTGCCGCCGCTCGACAGCGTGGCGATTCTGTACATCAGGAAGCCGTGCTCGGTATAAACCGCCTCGTCGCCCGGCCCGATGTAGGCATGCGCAATGAGGTTGATCAGCTCGTCCGAGCCGCAGCCGCAAACGATGCGATCGGGGTTGAGCCCGTATTGCGCGGCAATGGCGTTGCGCAGGCTGGTGGCGCCGCCGTCGGGATAGCGCTCCAGGTGATCCGCTTCGGCCTTGTAGGCGGCAATCGCCTTCGGGCTCGGGCCCAGCGGCGTCTCGTTGGAGGAGAGCTTGATGGGCTCGACGCCGCCCGGGATGCTGCTTTCGCCGGGCACGTAGGGGCTGATGTCGAGGATGCCCGGCTGCGGCGCGGGCGCACGGTTGGACATGATGGTCTCTCTTCGGCGGGGCAGCCACTTAGCATGGGCCCCTACGCAAGCGGGCGCAAAATAGGCCGATCGCCCGCGATTTGCTAGCGGAGCCCAGCGCGTGGTGTTCTGCGGCTATTGGGCCAGCTCGCGCGAGCGCTGCGTGGCGGCGGCCACCGCCTCGCTCATGAGTTTGGCGAGCCCGTTCGGGGCCATCAGCACCTGCAGGGCCGCAAACGTGGTGCCGCCGGGGGACGTCACGTTCTGGCGGAGCAGGTCGGGGCCGAGATCGGCCCGATGCAGCAGCTCGCCGGCGCCGGCCACCGTCCAGCGGGCGAGCTTCTGCGCCAGCTCCGACGGCAGGCCGGCCTTGACGCCGGCCTCCGCCAGGCACTCGGCGAGATAGAACACGTAGGCCGGCCCGGAGCCGGAAACCGCCGTCACGGCATCGAGCAGGCGCTCTTCCTTGATCCACGCGACCTCGCCCACGGCGCGCAGCAGCGCATCGCAGACCTTGCGCTGCTCGGCCGTGACGAAGTCGTTGGCGACCGCGACCGTGATGCCGCGCCCGACCGAGGCCGGCGTGTTGGGCATCGAGCGGATCACGGCGCTCTTGGCCGGCAGGTGCTGCTCGAAGCTCGACAGCGTACGGCCGGCGGCGACCGAAAGGACCACGGTTCTTTCACGGACGAACGGCGCCAGCGCAGGAAAGACCTCGTCCATCACCTGCGGCTTGACGGCGACGACCAGCACGGCCGGCGGCTCGGGCAACGAGCCGACTTGCGCGCGCGCATCGATGCCGTGCTCGCGCAGGAGCTCCTTGGCCCGTGGCGGCGGCGCCGGGTCCTGCACAATGATCCGGGCCGGGTCGAGCCCGCGCTCGAGCCAGCCGGAAAGGAGGGCGTAGCCCATGTTGCCCGCACCGGCGAGGAGCAGAGAGCCGTTGATCTCGAGACTCATGGCACCACCTGCATGTCAATGCGCACCGGCCGCCGCGCCGAAGAGCGGGAATGCCGGCGATCCTAGGATCGCGCGCGTGGAATTGGGAGACGAAACCTTCAAGAATTGATGACCGCGCCCGCCAAAACGCTGATCAGGCCTGGCCTTCCGTCTGGAACATGGTGCCGGCCAACGCTTCCCGGCTCTCCTTGCCCGCCCAGACGACGAACTGGAAGGCCTGGTAATACCGCTCGCAAGCCTCGAGTGCGGCTCCCAGCAGCGCCTCGCATTGCCCGATGGTGGCGAGCGTTCCGTTGAGCATGAGCCCCTGGCGGAACATGATCAGCCCTTCCTGGATCCACACGTCGAAGTGCCCGACCCAGAGCTGCTCGTTGATCTGGGCGACCAGGCGGTAGACCTCCCCCAGCCGGTTGTCGGGGACTTTGGCGTCGAAGGCACAGGCCACGTGCAGTGTTTCCAAATCATCGCGCCAGTTGACCGAGACGTGATAATCGGTCCATTGGCCGGCGACGTTCAGCGTCAGCTCGTCTTCGCCGGTGCGCTCGGTCGTCCAATCGTTGCTGCCGGCAATTTGCTCCACGAGGTCGACGGGGTTGTTCGCGCGCGCGAGGCTCAATTCGGCTGCTGCCATTGCGTCCCTCGGTTCTTGCCGGCGCGCCGTGCCCTGCGTGCCGTGATGGTCGCCGATCGGAGCGGATCTTTTGATTGTCCGCGGCCGTCGCAACACTGGCGACCTAAACTGAGGCTACCCGGCGTTGCAAGGCGAGGCTGCCTTTGTCCACGGCCAAAATGGCGGACCTGCGGCGTGCGGTGGAAAAGTGCGAAAGCTGGGGATTGGGCGGGAATTGCCTGTGGACATCCGGGAACAATTTTTCCCGCATCAAGGCTTGCGCGACGCCGCAAGCTCCGCTTCCAGCGCGGTCACGCGCGCGGCAAGCCGCTCGTTCTCCTCGCGCGCCTTCGCCGCCATCTCCTTCACCGCCTCGAACTCCTCGCGCTGCACCACGTCCATGTCGCGCAGGATGCGCTCGCCCTGCGCCTTCATCATGGTCTCGAAGTCGCGGCGCATGCCTTGCGCGGCACCGGCCGCGTCCGTCATGAGCTTGGCGATCTCGTCGAGAAAGCGATTGTTCGTTTGTGTCATGGGCGCACCCTCGAAGCCGAGCGAATCTCGATTGCCTCAGGACTACTATGGGGACCGAAAAGCACCCGTTCAAGCGCGTGTCGGCGGGCCTCATTTCCTTGACAAGGGCCGCGGCCCTGCCGATAGGTCGGCCATGGGCCTACTTGCCATTCCCTTCCCCGCCATCGACCCCGTTGCGCTGCGGCTCGGGCCTTTGGAGGTCAAGTGGTACGGCCTGGCCTACATGGCGGGGTTGTTGCTCGGATGGCTTTACATCAAGCATTTGCTGCGCGAGGACCGGCTGTGGCCAGGCGCACATCGGCCGTTCGGGCCCGAGAGGGCGGACGACCTGCTGCTCTATATGACAATTGGTGTGCTGGTCGGCGGGCGTCTCGGCAACGTGCTGTTCTATGAGCCCGCCTACTACTTGAGAAATCCCCTTGAAATTCCGGCGGTCTGGAAGGGAGGCATGGCCTTCCACGGCGGTCTCATCGGTTCGATCATCGCCACAATCCTGTTTGCGCGGCGCATCGGCGCCAATGTGTGGAGCGTGATGGATGCGTGCGCCGCTGCCACGCCCATCGGCCTGTTCTTCGGCCGGCTCGCCAACTTCATCAACGCAGAGCTGTGGGGCAGGCCCAGCACGGCACCATGGGCGATGGTGTTTCCGGGGGCGGGGCCGATGCCGCGCCACCCGAGCCAGCTCTACGAGGCGTTCTTCGAGGGCGCTGTTCTGTTTGCCGTGCTGTGGTGGCTGACGCATCATCGGCTGGCGCTGCGGCGGCCAGGCGTGATCGCCGGCGCATTCCTGATCGGCTACGGCCTGGCGCGCTCCTTCTGCGAGTTCTTCCGCGAGCCTGATGTCGGGCACATCCTCACGTTCGGCCCCGTCACCGCCGGCATGTTCTATTCCCTGCCGATGATCCTGGCCGGCGTCCTCATCGTGCGCGGGGCCGGCAGGCGAACCCCTGCTTCAGCCGATGCCCGGCGGTGACGACAGCGGCGGGGGCGGCTTGCTGCTTGTGAAGCTGCGCGAGCGCATCCGGCGCTCGGGCCCGATGCCCATCGACGCATACAT
>DATEVP010000136.1:0-2558 GCA_035258465.1 Hyphomicrobiaceae bacterium | reverse complement strand
CCATGAGTGCAACGCGGCCAGCATGGCCGATGCCTATGCCAAGGCGACGGGCGAGCTCACGCTGGTCAGCGTGCACTCGGGGCCAGGCCTGACCAATGCGCTGACAGGCATCTGCGAGGCGGCCAAGAGCCGGACGCCGCTCGTGGTCCTCGCTGGCGACGTCCCGCGCGGGGCGGTGCGAAACAACTTCCACATCGAGCAGGCCGAGCTGGTGCGTTCCGTCGGCGCCATTTCGGAACGCATCCATACGCCGGAGACGGCGCGCAGCGACACCTTGCGCGCCGCGACCCGCGCCTTGCGCGAACGGCAGACGGTCGTGCTCAGCCTCCCGACCGACGTGCAGGACGCGCGCGTTGCGTCGGGCAACGCGCCGCCCGAGCTGGCCCCGGCGCCCGGGCGGATCGGGCCCGATCCGGATGTGCTTTGCCGGCTGGCCGACGCGCTGGCGCGCGCCAAGCGCCCGCTGATTCTGGCTGGGCGCGGTGCCGTCCTCCCCGGTGCGGAAGGGGCGCTGGTCGCGCTGGCCGATCGCCTCGGCGCCTTGCTCGCCACCTCCGTGTGCGGGCACGGGCTCTTCTCCGGCAGCCCGTGGTCGCTGGGCATCGCCGGCGGCTTCTCCTCGCCCGTGGCCGACGAGCTGATCAGCGACAGCGACATGATCGCCGCTTTCGGCGCGAGCCTCACGAGCTGGACGACCAAGAAAGGCAAGCTCATCGGCGCGGGCGCCGTCGTGGCGCAAATCGATGTCGAGGCCGGAAAGCTTGGGTTTCATGCGCCGGTCCAGCACCCGGTGCATGGCGATGCCGGGGCCACGGCCGAGGCGCTGCTGGCCGAGCTCGATGGGCGGGGCGTCACGGCGCCGCGCAAAGGCCGCCGCAGCGAGAAGGTGCGCCAGCGCATCCTGGCCGGCGACAACCATCACCACCCGTACGTGGATGCTTCGACGGCAGAGTTCATCGACCCGCGTACGTTGAGCAAGGCGGTTGACGCCCTATTGCCGGACGAACGCGCGGTAGCCTCCGATTCCGGCCATTTTTGCGGGTGGGTGCCGCGCTATTTTCGCGTGCCCGACGCGCGGGCATCCTGCCTCAGCCACTCGTTCCAGTCGGTCGGCCTCGGTCTCGCTTCCGCGATCGGATTGGGGCTCGCCAACCCAGGCCGGCTCGTCGTGCTCGGCACCGGCGACGGCGGCATGCTGATGTCGCTTGCGGACCTCGAAACCGCGATCCGGCTGGGCTTGAGAATGTGCATTCTCGTCTACAACGACGCATCCTACGCGGCAGAAGTGCACTATTTCCGGCGTCACGGCTATTCCGTCGACATCGTGCGGTTTCCAGACACCGATTTCGCCGCGATCGCCCGGGGTCACGGCGCCAGGGCGGTAACGGTGAGGACACTCGGCGATCTCGAAGCGGTAAACGCCTGGGTGGCAGACGGCGCGCCGGGCGTGCTCGTGATCGACGGCAAGATCAATCCGGATCTCGAGGCCGATTGGCACGCCGAGCATTTCCCGTGACGTGTGTCGTGCTTCACTTGCCCTCTTGTGAGCTCACGGACGACTAGCCAAAGCCGTAGAGGGCCTCGGGGTTGTCGACGAGGATGCGCCGGCGGGTTACGGCGTCCGGTGCCCACACCGACAGCAGGTCGAAGAGCAGGGCGTCGTCGGGCTTCACCTTCTCCGTCGGATGCGGCCAGTCGCTGCCCCACACCATGCGCTCGGGCGCGGCCGCCACGTAGGCCTGCGCAAGGTCAGTCGCATCGGCGTAAGTCGGGGGGCCGATCTTGGTGTCCTGGTAGGCGCCGGAGAGCTTGACCCAGGTTCTGCCCTTGTCGATCAGCTCGCACACGATCCTGAAGGCCCCATGGCTGGTGCCCTCTGGGAACGGGACGCGGCCCATGTGATCGATGACCATGGTCGAGGGCAGCCGGCGCAACAGGTCGGCATTGGCGACGATCTGGTCGCCGCGCATGTGGATCTGCACGTGCCAGCCGATGGCGGCCACGCGGACGCTGAGCGGCTCGATCATCTCGATCCTGGTGACCGCGGTTGCCGGATCGAACACGGTGAAGCGGATGCCCCGCACGCCGCCGTCGTGCAGCGCCTTGAGCTCCGCATCCGACACGTCGGGAAAGACCACGGCGACGCCACGCGCGTTGCCGAGTTGCGCGATGGCATCGAGCGTGACGCGATTGTCCACCCCGTAGGCCGCCGGCTGCACGACCACGGTGCGCTGCGTGACGATTCGTTTCTGCAGGCGGCGATAATCGGCCACCGTGGCATCCGACTGCATGCGCGAGCCGGGCCGCGAGGGCGGAAAGCGCACCGCATCGTAGATGTGCATGTGGCAGTCGCAGGCGCCGGCCGGCGCCGCGAGCTTCGGCGGACCGGTGCCGGCCGAGTTCGGCACCGACCCAGGCTCGTTGGGAGGCATCGCCCGCCTACTCGTCGAGCCAGACGTTGACCAGGTTGGTGCCCTGGAAGTGGCTGGGCGACATGGTCCAGCCCTTGATCTTCTTGTGATGCACGATAATGCGGTTCCACCACAGGATCGGCACCG
>DATEVP010000135.1:0-5415 GCA_035258465.1 Hyphomicrobiaceae bacterium | reverse complement strand
GGCAAGCCGGCCGGTCGTCGTGGAGGCCAGCGCGTAGCTCGTGTGGATGCGCCCGGTTTCGGCATTGATGTGCTGGGGCAGCGAGTCGGTATAGGTCGACATCAGCTTCGTCAGCTGCCGCCATTCCAGCATCACGTTGATGAGCTTGCGATGCGCTTCGGGCAACTCCTCGCTGGCGGCGAGATCGTCGAGCAGGTTGGCGCGGGTCTCCCATTGCCCGGTCTTGGTTTTCCGGCCGCCCGGCAGCTTCAGATTGTCGAACAGGAATTCGCCGAGCTGCCTGGGCGAGCCCAGATTGAACTTGTGGCCCGCCAGCTCGTAGATCTCCGCCTCGAGCCGCGCGACGCGCTGCGCGAACGTGGACGACAGGCGCGAGAGGATGGCCTTGTCGACCTTGATCCCTGCGCGCTCCATGTCGCCCAGGATGCGCACCAACGGCCGCTCGAGCGTCTCGTACACGGTTGCCACGCGCTCGGCCACCAGCCGGGGCTTCAGTGCCATCCACAGACGAAGCGTTACGTCGGCATCCTCGCCGGAATATTCCGTCGCCTTGTCGAGTGGCACCTGGGCGAAGGTCTTGTCGGATTTCTTGGCGCCCGGCGCGTGCTCCAGAACCTGGGTAAACGGCATGCAGTTGTGCTTGAGGTGGCGCTCGGCCAGCGCATCCATGCCATGGGCACCGCGGCCGGCATCGAGCGCGTAGGACATGAGCATCGTGTCGTCGAGCGGCGCCAGGTTGATGCCGTGCCGCACGAGCACCAGGCAATCGTACTTGAGGTTCTGCCCGATCTTCAGGATCGAGGGATCTTCCAACAGCGGTTTCAGGACCGCCAGCGCCTCGGCGATCGGCACCTGCGTGATATCGCCCTCGCCGAAGTCGAAGCTGCCGCTGCCGACGCGGTGCCCAATGGGCACGTAGCAGGCCCTGCCCGGCGCCACGGCGAGCGAGAAGCCGACGAACTCGGCCTGCATCGGGTCGAGGCTGGTCGTCTCCGTATCGAAAGCGAAGCGGCCGGCTGCACGGGCTTCCGCAATCCAGGCTTCGAGCCGCGGCAGATCCGTCACGGTTTCGTATTTGCTCCGGTCGATGGCTTGGGCCCGCATGGCGTGGCCAACGATCGCCGCTGCCGCCTGGGGCGTCGCATCCGACGCCGCCGCCGGCCTGCCGAGCTTCGGCGGCGCCTGTACTCCCGCTGGCTTCGGCGCGGACGACGTAGGACTGGCGGCGGCCGGTCGCTCGACCGGCGGCGGCGCCTCCACCTTCATGCCCTCGGCGATGCGCTTCGTGAGCGAGCTGAATTCCATCTCGCGCAGGAAGTTCAGCAAAGGGTCCGGATTGGGATCGCGCACGCCCAGCTGCTCGACCGGCACGACCAGCGGGACGTCCTCCTTCAGCAGCACGAGCTCGCGGGAGATGCGCGCCTGGTCGGCGAACTCGGTCAGCCGCTCGCGGCGCTTGGGCTGCTTGATCTCGCCGGCACGGGCGAGCAGCGTCTCGAGGTCGCCGTACTCGTTGATGAGCTCGGCCGCCGTCTTGACGCCGATGCCTGGAACGCCCGGCACATTGTCGGTGGAGTCGCCGGCCAGCGCCTGCACATCGACGACCTTGTCGGGCGGCACGCCGAACTTTTCTCTCACCTCGTCCACGCCGATGGTGCGGTTCTTCATGGTGTCGAGCATCGTCAGGCCGGGCTGGACCAGCTGCATCAGGTCCTTGTCGGAGGAGACGATGGTCACGTCCCCGCCGGCGGCCAGTGCCTGCTTGGCGTAGGTGGCAATCAGATCGTCGGCCTCGTAGCCATCCTGCTCGATGCAGGGAATGGTGAAGGCCTTCACCGCGTCGCGGATCAGCGGGAATTGCGGCACGAGCTCTTCCGGCGCCGGCGGCCGGTGCGCCTTGTAGTCCTTGTAGATTTCGTTGCGGAACGTCTTCTCGCTGGCATCGAAGATCACGGCCAGATGGGTCGGCCCGCTCGACCTCTTGGCGTCCTGCAGGAGCTTCCACAGCATGGCGCAGAAGCCATGCACAGCCCCCACCGGAAGGCCGTCCGAGGGACGCGTGAGCGGGGGAAGGGCGTGAAACGCACGGAAGATGTAGCCCGAGCCGTCGATGAGATAGACGTGGCTGCCCTTGATGACCGGCACCGGCTCTCCGGGCGGGACGGAGCAGGTGGCGGCGGCTCTCGGCGACTTCTTGGGCGTTACAGCGGGGGTGGCCATGGGCGCGCACTATAGGGCCGCGGCCCGGATTGTCAGCCGGTTTTGCGCACGCTCTCGCTCGTGTGCGGTGGAGGAAAATCCACGTCCAACATCGCTCCGCCGGAACCTGTTCGGAGAGCTATCAGAATAGGCTGCCCTGGCTTCCACCACTCGGCTTGCCGCGGGAGGTGGCAGGCTTGGCCGGCGTGCGTGCCGGAGCGGTCGCCTGACGCGCGCGTCCTCCCCCGATCGCCTGCGCGCCGAAGTGCCCGTCGCCAAGCTCGATGTCGAGCAATTGGCCGGCGGCCACTTGGGCGGCCGAGCGGACCGCGCGCCCGCCCTCGTCGCGCACCAGGGCGAAGCCCCGCGCAAGCACTCCCTGGTAGCCGAGCGACAACAGGAGCTTGGAGCATCCGTCCAAATGCCGGCGATGGGCGGCGAGGCGGTTGGCGATGGCGCGGCGACCGCGCGCCTGCAGCACGCCGAGGCGTTCGCTGCCTCGCGCCACGCGATCGACAATTGCCTGCGGACTGAGACGGCCGGCGACGCGCTCCAGTCTGGCGCGGCGCGGGCCAGCGATGCGGGTGAGGGATGCAGCCGCCTTCCGGCCAAGCATTTCAACCCGGTTGCGCATGCGGGCCAGGCGGTCTTCCAGCAGCCGAGGTTGCAGCTTCGAGGCCAAGCGGGTCAGCCGCACGGCATGGGCGCGGGCGTTGGCGAGCAGGGCGCGGCCCAGGCGCCGGTCCACGGCATCGAAGCGCTGGCGCGGCAGGGCGAGGAGATCGCTACGTCGCGGCAATCCGCGTCCGGCGGCCCGCAGATGGGCACGCAGGCCGTCGAGCAGCCGATGCGCGGCAATCGACAGGCGCAGGGCAAGCTTGCCCGATTGCTCGATCAGCTCGGAGAACTTCGGCACCGCCCATTCGGCGGCCTTGGTGGGCGTGGGTGCGCGGGCATCGGCGGCAAGGTCGAGCAGCGTCCAATCCGTCTCGTGACCCACGGCGGAGATGAGCGGGATGGAACTGGCGGCGGCTGCCCGCACGACGATCTCGTCGTTGAAGCCCCAGAGGTCTTCGAGGCTGCCGCCGCCGCGCGCCACGATCAGCACGTCGGGCCGCGGCAGGACCGCTCCCGGCACCATTGCGTTGAAGCCGTTGATGGCGGCTGCCACCTCGGCGGCGCAGGTCTCCCCCTGAACGCGCACCGGCCACAGCACGACATGGGCGGGAAAGCGCTCGGTGAAGCCCGCCAGCATGTCGCGGATCACCGCTCCGGTCGGCGAGGTAATGAGGCCTATCACGCGCGGCAGGAAAGGGAGCTTCTTCTTTCGTGCCTCGTCGAACAGGCCTTCGAGCCCAAGCTTCTTCTTGCGCTCCTCCAGCAGCGCCATCAGCGCCCCGACGCCGGCCGGCTCCAGCGCGTCGATGACGATCTGATACCGGGATGAGCCGGGGTAGGTGGTGACGCGCCCGGTGGCGATCACTTCGAGCCCTTCCACCGGCTTGACCTTGAGGACCTGCATCGTGCTGCGCCAGATCACCGCCTCGATCCGGGCCTTGTCGTCCTTCAGCGAGAAGTAGCAGTGGCCCGAGCTGTGCGCGCCGCGAAAGCCCGAAATCTCGCCACGCAGACGCACGTAGCCGTACGTGCCCTCGAGCGTCCGCTTGATGGCGGTGGACAGCTCGGACACCGAATATTCCGGCGTATTGGCACCCTGGCGGGTTGCGCGGACGGCCTCGGCCAAGAAAGACCCCTGTCTTTGTTCAGCACCGCTTCAATGATACATGAGGACCGGCCTGCGAGACCAATTTTGGCCGACGTTTCCAGACCTTTTGCGGGGCTTTAGTCGATGAACGTCCTTCTGATCGGTTCCGGCGGCCGGGAGCACGCGCTTGCCTGGGCGATATCGGCCAGCCCGCTGCTGGGCAGGCTCTATTGCGCCCCTGGCAATGCCGGCATCGCCGAGGTGGCCCAATGTGTCGACCTCGACATTGGCGACCACGCAGCGGTCGTCCGGTTCTGCCTCGCTAACAGCATCGATCTGGTGGTGGTGGGGCCCGAGGCACCCCTGGTCGCCGGCCTCGCCGACGACCTCGTGGCAGCGAAGATCAAGGTGTTCGGGCCCTCGAGAGCCGCCGCCCAACTCGAGGGCTCCAAGGGGTTCACCAAGGACCTCTGCCGCGAGTTCTCCATCCCGACGGGCGCCTACGGCCGCTTCGACAACGCGCGCGAAGCCAAAGCCTATCTCGCGCGCCAGCCGCTGCCGATCGTGATCAAGGCGGACGGGCTCGCCGCCGGCAAGGGCGTCGTTATCGCCGAGACGAAGGCTGCCGCGGAAGAGGCCATCGATGCCTGCTTCGCCGGCGCATTCGGTGCCGCCGGCGCCGAGCTCGTCATCGAGGAGTTTCTGGTCGGCGAAGAGGCGAGCTTCTTTGCCCTGGTCGACGGCACGCACGCCCTTCCCCTTGCCACCGCGCAGGATCACAAGCGTGTCGGCGATGGCGATACCGGTCCCAACACGGGCGGCATGGGCGCCTACTCGCCGGCGCCGGTGATGACGCCCGAGATGATCCGGCGCACGATGGACGAGATCATTCGCCCCACCGTCGCCGGGATGGCCCGGCGGGGAACGCCCTTCAGGGGCGTCCTTTTTCTCGGCGTCATGGTCACCGACAGCGGCCCCAAGCTCTACGAATACAACGTGCGTTTCGGCGACCCCGAGTGCCAGGTCTTGATGATGCGGTTGAAGTCCGACCTGCTGGCGGCGCTGGTCGCCACGGCCGACGGGGTGCTCAAGAATTTCGATCTGCGCTGGCACGAGGATGCGGCCCTCACGGTCGTCATGGCCGCGAAGGGCTATCCAGGCGCATACCAGAAGGACACACCGATCGCCGGCCTCGACCGCGCGCGCGCCATGGAGGGCGTCGAGGTCTTCCACGCCGGCACGCGCCGCGACGGCGACCGCCTGCTGGCCGTCGGCGGCCGGGTGCTCAGCGTCACGGCACGGGGCAAGACGGTGAGCGAGGCCCAGCGCCGGGCCTACGAAGCGGTCCGCAGTATCGACTGGCCGGGCGGTTTCTACCGCACCGACATCGGCTGGCGCGCCATCGCCCGGGAGAAGGACCGGCCATGAACGCCCTGCCAGACCTGTTCCCCGGCTTCGCCGAGCGGCGCATCAAGACCGAGGGCGCGGAGATTTTCCTGCGCACCGGCGGA
>DATEVP010000134.1:0-2777 GCA_035258465.1 Hyphomicrobiaceae bacterium | reverse complement strand
CACCACGATCACCGACCGGCCCGAGTAGTCGACGCGCTTGCCGAGCAGGTTCTGCCGGAAACGGCCCTGCTTGCCCTTGAGCATGTCGGCGAGCGACTTGAGCGGCCGCTTGTTGGCGCCGGTGATGACGCGGCCGCGACGGCCGTTGTCGAACAGGGCGTCAACCGACTCCTGCAGCATCCGCTTCTCGTTGCGGATGATGATGTCGGGCGCCCGCAGCTCCATCAGCCGCTTCAAGCGATTGTTGCGGTTGATGACGCGCCGGTAGAGGTCGTTGAGGTCGGAGGTGGCGAACCGGCCGCCGTCGAGCGGGACCAGCGGCCTCAGCTCCGGCGGGATCACCGGCACGACGGTGAGCACCATCCACTCGGGGCGGTTCTTGGAGTCGATGAAGGCCTCGATGACCTTGAGGCGCTTGGCGAGCTTCTTGGGCTTCAGCTCGGTGGTCGCCTCGGCGATCTCCTGCCGCAGCTGGTCGCGGATCTTGGGCAGGTCCATGGCTGAGAGCAGCTCGCGGATCGCCTCCGCGCCGATGCCGGCGGTGAAGCTGTCCTGGCCGTACTCCTCGACCGCCTGATTGAAGGCCTCCTCGGTCAGCAGCTGCTTCTCCTGCAGCGGCGTCGTGCCGGGCTCTGTGACGATATAGCTCTCGAAGTAGAGCACACGCTCCAGGTCCTTGAGCGTCATGTCGACGAGTAGGCCGATGCGCGAAGGCAGCGACTTCAAGAACCAGATGTGGGCGACGGGGGCGGCGAGCGCGATGTGGCCCATGCGCTCGCGCCGCACCTTGGCGAGCGTCACCTCGACGCCGCACTTCTCGCAGATCAGGCCCTTGTACTTCATGCGCTTGTACTTGCCGCACAAGCACTCGTAGTCCTTGATCGGCCCGAAGATGCGGGCGCAGAATAGGCCGTCCCGCTCCGGCTTGAAGGTGCGGTAGTTGATGGTCTCGGGCTTCTTGATCTCGCCGAAGGACCAGGAATGGATGTCGTCCGGACTGGCGATCGAGATGCGGATCTGATCGAAGGCCGGGGCCTGCACCTGCTGCTTGAAGAGGTTTGTGATCTCGTTCATCGTCTCTCTCTTGCTGGCGGGTGACGATCGCTCGATCGGTCACCGGCCGAATTCTTCTCTTGCATTTGACGCGGCCTGCGGCTGCTCGCGCGAGCCGCCGCTGCGCGCCTAGGGCGCTATCCTCATTCGGCCGCCGCCGGCGGGAGGCGCGGCCGCTCGGCCTCCTCCTTGGGAGCCTCCTCGGACGCCGCCGCCGTTTCCGAATTGACCAGCTCCACGTTCAAGCCCAGCGCGCGCATCTCCTTCACCAGCACGTTGAAGCTTTCCGGGATGCCCGCCTCGAAGGCGTCGTCGCCGCGCACGATGGCCTCGTAGACCTTGGTGCGGCCGGCAACGTCGTCGGATTTCACCGTCAGCATCTCCTGCAGCGTGTAGGCCGCGCCGTAGGCCTCCAGCGCCCACACTTCCATTTCACCGAAGCGCTGGCCGCCAAACTGCGCCTTGCCGCCCAGCGGCTGCTGGGTGACGAGGCTGTAGGGACCGATCGAGCGCGCGTGGATCTTGTCGTCGACGAGGTGGTGCAGCTTCAACAGGTACTTGTAGCCCACGGTCACCTTGCGATCGAACGGCTCGCCGGTGCGCCCGTCGTGCAGCGTCACCTGCCCCGACGTATCGAAGCCCGCCTTCTCGAGCATGACCACGATGTCGGGCTCGCGCGCACCGTCGAACACGGGCGTCGACACGGGCACGCCATCCTTCAGCTTCTCGCTGAGCGCCGCCAGCTCGGCGTCCTTCAGCTTGGCGACGCCACCGTCCTTGCCGTAGATATCGGTCACCGTATCGCGCAGCCCCTTGACCTGGCCGCTTTCGCGGAACTGCTGCAGCGCTTGGTCGATGATCCGGCCCAAGCCGCGGCAGGCCCATCCCAGATGCGTCTCCAGGATCTGGCCGACGTTCATGCGGCTCGGCACGCCGAGAGGATTGAGCACCACGTCGACATGGGTGCCGTCGTCGAGATAAGGCATGTCCTCGATGGGCACGATCATCGACACCACGCCCTTGTTGCCGTGCCGGCCCGCCATCTTGTCGCCCGGCTGGATCTTGCGCTTTACGGCGACGAAGACCTTGACCATCTTCATCACGCCGGGAGGCAGCTCGTCGCCGCGCTGCAGCTTGTCGACCTTGTCGACGAACCGGCGCTCCAAGCTCTTCTTGGCGTCCTCGTACTGCTTGCCGATGGCCTCCACTTCCGCCATCGCCGCCTCGTCGGCGAGGCCGATCTCCCACCACTGGCTGCGCGGAACGTCGGCGAGCACCTCCTCGGTGATCACGGTGCCCTTGCGCGCGCTCTTGGGACCCTTGGCCGCCTCCTTGCCCAATAGCGCCGTCTTCAAACGGGCGTAGACGTTGCGGTCGAGGATCTGCAGCTCGTCGTCCCTGTCCTTGGCGAGGCGCTCGATCTCCTCGCGCTCGATCGCCATGGCACGCTGGTCCTTCTCGACCCCGTGCCGGTTGAAGACGCGCACCTCGACGACGGTGCCGTTGACGCCCGGCGGCAGCCTGAGCGACGTGTCGCGCACGTCGGACGCCTTCTCGCCGAAGATGGCGCGCAGGAGCTTCTCCTCCGGAGTCATCGGGCTCTCGCCCTTCGGCGTGATCTTGCCGACCAGGATGTCGCCCGGGTTCACCTCCGCGCCGATGTAGACGATGCCGGCCTCGTCGAGGTTCTTCAGCGCCTCTTCCGACACGTTGGGGATGTCGCG
>DATEVP010000133.1:0-2507 GCA_035258465.1 Hyphomicrobiaceae bacterium | reverse complement strand
GGCTGCCGCTGCCGCCACCTCATCGCCGTAGGTGTGAATCTTGAGTCCGAAGGAGCCGCCGACGTCGGGGGCGATGATCTGCACGTTGTGATCGGCAATGCCCAGCGTGTGTGCGAACACGTACTGGATCATGTGCGGGCACTGGCTGCTTGTGATGATGGTGAGCTTTCCAGTGGCCTTGTTGTAGTCAGCAAGTAGCGCGCGAGACTCGAGGCTCACTGCTGTGTGGCGTCCGAACTCGAGCGTGTCCTCGATGACGATGTCGGCGGCGGCGAAGGCCGCGTCGACGCCGCCCGTATCGATCACCTTGCGGAAGGCCAGATTGTCGCCGAGCTCGGGGTGGATCACCGGCGTTGCGGGATCGAGCGCGGTCTTCTTCTAGGTTGCCGCCGGCAGCTCCTGCCATTCCACCACGACCTGCTCCGCCGCGTCCTCGGCGCGCGCCCGCGTATCGGCCAGGACCATTGCCACCGGCTCGCCGACCCAGCAGGCCCGGTCGACCGCCATGGGATACTGCGGCGCCGATTTCATGCCCGGAAAACAGGTGAGCGTGCCGACCCACGGGCCGGTGCACAGCTTGGCGAGCTCAGCGCCGGTCATCACCATGATCACCCCCGGTTGCCGCTTGGCCTGGGCGGTGTCGATGCCAAGAATCCTGGCGTGGGCGAAGGGGCTGCGCACGAAGGCAGCGTGGAGCATGCGCGGCAGCACAAAGTCGTCGGTGTAGCGGCCGCGGCCGGCTACCGCACGCTTGGCGCCGGCGCGCGACAGGCTGCGGCCGACGTAGCTGTTGGGCCTGGCAAAGGGCGAGTGCTGGGCCTTGTCGCCTGCCACGTTCGGGCTCCGCTCAGTTCTCCAGGCGCCGCTTCAACATCGCCTCGGACACTAGGAGCCCGTCCGAGCCATGGCAATTTGCGCGAGGGCGCGCAGTGCCGGCCATTGCGTCAACATCGGACATTGGACACCGGGTAGGACCAGCCTTCGTCATCATCGCGACCCGCCGATCGCCGTTAGGGGTTGGCGTGGTTGGCGGCGGCTTGCCTGGTAATTTCGTATCATCTGTACGCCGCCACCAAGCTGGGTTAAGAGAGCCCCATTGGCGCCCAGGTCGGTACGGCTGGTTGGCGCGATGCTTGCAGCGGGCGGGGAAAGCACGACGGGGCTTAGGTTTTCGCCATCGCAGGCGCAGCATGAATACGCAAGCCATGGACACGACCGGTCGATCCCACAGCTCGGCCCAGGGATCGTGCCGCCTGTGCGGCGCCGACCTCGATCGCACGTTCGTGGACCTCGGCATGTCCCCGCTGTGCGAGAGCTTTCTCGTCCGCGAGCAGCTCGACGCCATGGAGCCCTACTTCCCGCTCCATGCATTGGTCTGCGGGCAGTGCTTTCTGGTGCAGCTCAAGGAGTACGTGAGCCCCGAGCACATCTTCCGGGAGTACGCCTACTTCTCCTCCTACTCGACCAGCTGGGTCGCGCACGCCAAGCGCTACTGCGAGGCGATCGTGCAGCGGCTGGGCCTCGGCGCGGACAGCCTGGCCGTCGAGCTGGCGAGCAACGACGGCTACCTGCTGCAGCACTTCGCGGCCCTGAGGGTCCCCGTGCTCGGCATCGAGCCGGCCGCCAACGTCGCCAAGGTCGCGATCGACAAGGGCGTGCCGACGCGGGTCGATTTCTTCGGCCGCAGGCTGGCAGCGGTGCTCGTTGCCGAGGGCAAGCGCGCCGACCTCATCATCGGCAACAACGTGCTGGCCCAGGTGCCCGATCTCAACGATTTCACGGCCGGGATGGCGCAGCTCCTGAAGCCCGAAGGCGTGATCACCCTCGAGTTCCCGCACCTGGAGCGGCTGATCGCCGAGAACCAGTTCGACACGATCTATCACGAGCACTTTTCCTACTTCTCGCTCGTGACGATCGAGGCTCTGGCTGAGCGACACAGCCTGAAGCTCATCGACGTGGAGGAGCTATCGACGCACGGCGGCTCGCTGAGGGTCTATCTGGCGCATGAGAATTCGGCCCGGTCGCCAGCGAAAAGCGTGGCCGATCTGCTCAGCCGCGAGCAGCGCCTGGGATATCGCAACCTCGAGACCTATGCTTCGTTCGCGCGGCAGGTTCAACGCACCAAGCGCAAGCTTCTGACGTTGCTCATTACGGCCAAAGAGCAGGGCAAGCGCGTGTGCGGCTATGGTGCCCCCGGCAAGGGCAACACGCTGCTCAACTATTGCGGCATCGGCACCGACTTCCTCGACTTCACCGTCGATCGCAACCCCTACAAGCACGGCCGCTTCACGCCGGGCATGCACATCCCCATCCACCCGGTCGAGGCGATCGACGAGGCCAGGCCCGACTACATCCTCATTCTGCCCTGGAACCTGAAGCACGAGATCCTGCAGCAAATGTCCCATGTCGGCCGATGGGGCGCCAAGTTCATCGTGCCCATCCCCGAGGCAACCATCGTCGACCCGCTGGAATCGCGTCCATGAAAGTGGTGTTGTTTTGCGGCGGCC
>DATEVP010000132.1:0-3862 GCA_035258465.1 Hyphomicrobiaceae bacterium | reverse complement strand
GAGATGACGGGCGCGCTCGGCGTCAACATCAAGCTGCTCTACACGTTCGTGTTCGGCGTGGGGGCGGCGCTGGCGGGCCTCGCCGGTCTGATGCAGGCTGCCATTCTCACAGCCCAGATCGGCATGGGCGAGAACATCCTGATCCTCGCCTTCGTCGTCATCATCATCGGCGGCATCGGCTCGATCCGCGGCGCTTTCGTTGCCTCGATCTTCGTCGGCCTCATCGATACGGTCGGCCGCGCCTTCCTGCCCGACATGCTCAAAGCGATCCTGAGCCCGGCGGCCGCGTCGACGGTTGCGCCGGCGCTCTCCTCGATGCTGATCTATCTGGTGATGGCGGTCGTGCTGGTGCTGCGCCCGGAGGGCCTGTTCCCGGCCGCCAACAGATGACCGCCCTCCTCACCCCCCGCAATTTGGTCGTTGCCGCCATCGCCGCGCTCCTTCTGCTGCTGCCGGTCTATGCGCATGGCGTTGGCAACCTGTTCCTGCTCTCCCTCTTCACCCGCATCGTCGTCCTCGCCATGGCGGCCGTCAGCCTGAACCTGATCATGGGCTTCGGCGGCATGGTGAGCTTCGGCCATGCCGCCTACATCGGCATCGGCGGCTACGTGGTCGGCATCCTCGCCCACGAGGGCGTGCCGTCCGCCTTCGTGCAGTGGCCGCTGGCGCTCGCGCTATCCGCCCTGTTCGCGCTGGTGATCGGCGCGCTCTGCCTGCGCACGCGCGGCGTCTATTTCATCATGATCACGCTGGCCTTCGCGCAGATGATCTATTACGTGGCGGTGGCGCTCGACCGCTACGGCGGCGACGACGGCCTCACCATCTACCGCCGCAGCCAGTTCGGCGGCCTCCTGAACCTCTCCAACAAGACGGTCTTCTATTACGTGTGCCTGGCGCTGCTGCTCGCCACCGTTTACCTCGTATGGCGCGTCGTCAACTCGCGCTTCGGCCTCGTCATCCAGGGGGCGCGCTCCAACAACCGGCGCATGAATGCGATCGGCTTCCCGACCTACCGGTACCGGCTTGCCTGCTTCGTCATGGCCGGCACGATCTGCGGGCTGTCGGGCGTGCTGCTCGCCAACCACACCGACTTCATCAGCCCGGCCATGATGCACTGGACGCGCTCCGGCGACCTGATCGTGATGGCCGTGCTCGGCGGCATGGGCTCGGTGTTCGGCCCGGTGATCGGCGCGCTCGCCCTGCTCGTGCTGGAAGAGGCGCTGCCCTTCCTGATCGGGATTGTCAGTCTTCTCGTCACCGGCAAGGATGTGGCGGCCGCGCGCGAATACTGGCAGCTCATTCTGGGGCCGATGCTGCTCCTGATCGTGCTGTTTGCCCGCGGCGGCATCGATGGGATCCTTGCGAGCCTGCGCCGTGCCTGAGCCGCTTCTGCAGATCGAAGGCCTGACCAAGCGTTTCGGCGGCGTCGTCGCCTGCGACGACATTGTGCTCGACGTGCGCGCCGGCGAGCTGCACGCCATCATCGGCCCCAACGGCGCCGGCAAGACCACGCTGATCGGCCAGCTGACGGGCGAGGTCGCCCCCAACTCCGGCCGCATCGTGTTCGCCGGCCGCGACGTCACGGCGCTCCCCGTTCATCGGCGCAGTGCGCTGGGGCTCGCGCGCTCGTTCCAGATCACCTCGCTGTTTCTCAATTTCACCGCGCTCGACAACGTCGCGCTCGCCGTGCAGGCCCATGCCGGCCATTCCTTCCGCTTCTGGCGCGACGCCCGCGGCGAGCCCGAGCTGCGCGAGCCCGCGCGCGCCGCACTCGCCCGCGTCGGCCTCGCCGGCCGCGCGGACGTCGTCGTCTCCAACCTGAGCCACGGCGAGCATCGCCAGCTCGAGATCGCCATGGCGCTGGCGACGCGGCCCAGCATGCTGCTGCTCGACGAGCCCATGGCCGGCATGGGGCCGGAGGAGTCCGCGCGCATGGTCAAGACGCTGCGCGAGCTCAAGGCCGAGCTCACCATCCTCCTGGTCGAGCACGATATGGAGGCGGTGTTCGCGCTCGCCGACCGCATCACCGTGCTGGTCTACGGCCGCGTCATCGCCACGGGCGCGCCGGAGGAAATCCGTGCCAGCCCGGAGGTGCGCCAGGCCTACCTCGGCGACGACAGCGAGGCGGCGAGCCATGCCTGACGCGCGCCTGCTCGAGCTCAGCGGTGTGGAGACCTGCTACGGCCACAGCCAGGTGCTGTTCGGCATCTCCCTTGCCGTCTCGCCGGGCGAGATGGTCACGCTGATGGGCCGCAACGGCATGGGCAAGACCACGACCGTGCGCTCGATCATGGGCCTGACGCCCGCCACCGCCGGCGCGATCCGGTTCGATGGTCAGGCGATCGAGGCGCTTGCGTCCTACCGCATCGCCCAGCTCGGACTCGGCCTGGTGCCGGAAGGGCGGCAGATCTTTCCCAATCTCACGGCGCGCGAGAACCTCGTGGCCACCGCCGCCGGCCGCGACGGCGCGAAGAACCCGTGGACGCTCGACAAGGTGTGCGCGCTGTTTCCGCGGCTGGCCGAGCGCATCGGCAGCATGGGCAATCTGCTCTCCGGCGGCGAGCAGCAGATGCTGGCGATCGGCCGCGCCCTGATGACCAACCCGCGGCTCCTGATCCTGGACGAGGCCACCGAAGGCCTGGCCCCCCTGATCCGCGCCGAGATCTGGCGCTGCCTCGGCCGCCTCAAGGCGGAAGGGCTGGCGATCCTGGTCATCGACAAGAACGTGCAGGCCCTGACCCGCCTCGCCGACCGCCACTATCTGATCGAGCGCGGCCGCGTGGTGTGGACCGGCACCTCCCCCGAGCTCGCCGCCGCCCCCGACGTGCAGCGCCGCTATTTGGGGGTTTGAGTTACATCGCCGGCGCTACGTAAGCGCCCTCAGCAATCCGCGCACACTCAGGATCACCACCACGCAGCCGACGAGGGTCATGAGCACCCTGTCGGGGAGATGCCTGGTGACGAGCGCCGCGAACGGCGCCGCCAGCACACCTCCCACCACCAGGCCGGCGATGATGGGCCACAGCGCCAGACCGACGGTGAGCAGGAAGGTTGCGGAGATCGTCAGGGTGACGAAAAACTCGGCGAGGTTGACGGAGCCGATGGCATAGCGCGGCGTCGCGCCCTGCCCGAGCAGCGTCGAGGTCACGATCGGTCCCCATCCCCCGCCGCCGATCGCATCGAGCAACCCGCCCGCGAAACCCAGCGGCGCGACCCGGCTCGGCGGGGGCGCCGCGGCCGGCCGTGCGCTCGAGGCCTTCCAAAGGATGAACAGGCCGAGCAGCAGCAAATAGCCGCTGACGTAGGGCCGGATGACCTCTCCCGGAATTGCGGTCAGCACGTAAGCGCCGATGGCGCCGCCGATCATGCCCGGAACGGCTAGTCGCCAGATCAGGCTGCGATCGATGTTGCCGAGCCGCCAATGCGCGGCGCCGGAGACGCCGGTCGTAAAAGTCTCGGCCGCATGCACCGCGGCGCTGGCCGTCGCCGGCGGCACGCCCACGCTGAGCAGCACGGACGACGAGGTCACCCCGTACGCCATGCCGATGGCGCCATCGACCATCTGCGCCGCCAAGCCTACAGCAACGAACAGGAGAAATTCGTCCCACATCCGCAGCCGCCTCCATCTCTTGGGAGATGTGGGTATTCGCCGGCATTGGGCAAGCGGGGACCGGCAGCGGATAGCCGCCCGCCGCAGAGGCATAGAGGACAGCCGCAAGCCTCACTTGGATGCGGCCATGATCTCCGGCCGATACTCGAAGTGCATGGTGTCATAGTGGTACCACTTGCCGCCCCAGATGAAGCCGTGCTTCTCGAAGACCTCGACGATCTCCCAGGGGATGCGGTTCTTGTAGGCGTAGCG
>DATEVP010000131.1:0-4936 GCA_035258465.1 Hyphomicrobiaceae bacterium | reverse complement strand
ACCAAGTCGTATGATGCGATGTGGTGGATCTCGATCGCGCTCGGCCTGTTTGCGGCGGCCGTGCACTGGCCGATCAGGGAGCGCCCCGTTCCGCGTCTGGTGATGGCGGACGCGGCGTGAGGTGAGCGATGGAAATGCGCGCGGGAATTGACGAGCGGAAGGCGGCGGCGCCGATGCCCGGCGGGCTGCGCTGGGGGTTGATGGCCGCCCTTGCGGTCGCTTTCGCCGGCGCGCTCTATCTCATTGCCACGCGTGGGGAAGCCCTGCTGCTCGATCTCTCTGCCCTCGGCCAGCGCGTGTTCTGCTTCTGAGCGGCGCGACGAACGGAACGCCGGGGCTGGCGTTCCTCCTATTTATCGAGCGCCCATTGAATGAGGTTCGGCGATGCGTAGCATCTTGAAGGTTGCAGCTGCCACGGCGTTCGCCCTTGCCGCCCTATCGGTCGCGGCTGGCGCGCAGGAAATCCGCTCCTATGCCAAGAAGGCGGCCTTCGACGACGTCAAGTTCGAGCTCACCAATGCCATCATCGGCCGGGGCCTGATCATCGACTACACGGGCCAGATCGGCAAGATGCTGGAGCGGACCGGCGCCGACGTCGGCTCCACCAAGCCGCTCTATGCGCATGCCGAGTTCATGACGTTCTGCTCGGCCAAGCTGTCGCGGGCGATGATGGAGGCCGACCCCGCCAACATCGGCTTCTGCCCCTACGTGGTCTTCGTCTACGAAGCCGCGGGCAAACCGGGCGAGACGGTGGTCGGCTATCGCCGCCTGGCGCTCGTGGGCAATAAGGCGTCGAAGAAGGCGCTGGCGGAGATCGACGCGCTGCTCAACGGCATCGTCAAGCAGGCGGTGAAGTAGACGCGCAGGTCGCCGGCGCCTCTCAAGGCATGGCTGTCGGCGGCAACCTGATGCCGGCAAAGAAGGCCACGAGGCCGAAGAAGGCGCAGATCATTGCCGCCTGTCTTTGAAAATCCTTACATTGAGCTGTGGCGTCTGGCTGCGAGCAGTTGCATGCCGGCCAGCAGGCAAGGGCAAAGCGTCGGCGCGCATGCGCATCCTTGTTGACAACCGCGCCCCGGCTTTGCTTCGATCTCCCCGCGTGACGGTTCCCGCCCGGTCTCCTTGCGAGGTCTGGCGGGTGAAAAGGGAACGCGGTGCGAGGTTTGCCCCTCTAAGCCGCGGCTGCCCCCGCAACTGTGAGCGGCGAGCGTCGCCCCCAATGCCACTGCCGGGCGACCGGCGGGAAGGCGGTAGCGACGCGCTGAGCCGTGAGCCAGGAGACCTGCCGGCACCAGTCGCCCATCACCTGCGCGGGGCGCGCGGGCGAGCGGACCACCGTAGTGGCGACGGCTCGTGTGTTCGTGCGAGGTGTCGGTGACGGTCATGTCCGCTGCGGGGGGCGTTCGGTCGGCAATCGATTGGCAAGGGCGCGGCGTCGCTTCGGGACGACGTGCGCTGTCGGTCGGCTGGCTTTCCCCCCACGAAAGGCGTGAGTTGCGGCCGCCTCGCTCCAGTCATGGAGAGGCGTCATGCGTTCCTGGTCAGTCCGTTCTTTCGCAGTTCTATCGGCATCCGCCGGCGTCACGGCGCTCCCCGCCGTAGCCCCAGCCCAGCAGCCGAGCGTGCTGCCCGGCATCACCGTGCGGGGCGCGACCCTGGCCGCCCCGCGGGCGGTGGCCGCCAGTACGCCGGGTGCGGCTGCCGGTGCCGAGGCGACACCCGCCGAGACCACCGCTGAAACCGGGGGTGGGGACGGGGTTGCCGCCTACACGGTCGGCAATGCCGTGACGGTCATCACGGGCGAGGAGCTGCGACGCCAGCAGGTCCGCCAGGTCGGGGACGCGCTGCGCAGCCTGCCCGGTGTCTCCGTGAGCCGATCCGGGAGCTTCGGCAGCCTCACGGACGTGCGCATCCGCGGCGCCGAGACCAACCACACCCTGGTGCTCATCGACGGCATCGAAGCCAATGCCACCACCAACGGCGGCTTCGACTTCTCCGACCTGTCCGCCGACAACATCGAGCGCATCGAGGTGATCCGCGGGCCCATGAGCGGCATCTATGGCTCCAACGCGGTCGGCGGCGTCATCAACATCATCACGCGCCGGGGACAGGGTCCCCTCGCGCTCACCCTGCAGACCGAAGCCGGATCGCTGGCGACCAAGGATATGAGCGCCCGCTTGGCGGGGGGCAACGACCGCGCCAACCTGTCGGTCGCCTACCATTGGCGCGAGACCAACGGGTTCAACATCGCACCCCAAGGCAGCGAAGACGACGGCATGCGGCTCGGCAGCTTCTCGCTCCGGGGCGGGTTCAAGCCCTTCGAGAACGTCAACGTCGACGTGTCGCTGCGCCATATCGACAAGCGCGCGGAGCGTGACGGCTTCGGCGATCCATCCGCCCCCTTTGGATCCATCGCCGCCTCGTTCGACGAGGCGTCCTTCCTGAGGGACAAGATCTTTCTGGCCGGAACCACCGTGCGCTGGGACACCCTCGACGGCAAGCTCACTCACGAGTTCCGGGCGACCCACAACGACACGTCGCTCGCCGACAAGTCGCCGTTTTTCCGGACGCTCAGCCTCAGTGCGGCGGATACCTTCGCCTATCTGGCAACCTATCGCCTCGACACGCCGGCGATCTGGGGCAAGCACAGCCTCACCGCCCTGATCGAAAGCGGGGACGAGCAGTTCACGCCGAAGGGCGACCTGACGGACGGGATCGAGCGCGGCCGGGAGCGGATGTCCTATGCCGCGGAGTGGCGCGGCGAGCTCGCCAACGCCCTTTTCCTGACGGCCGGCGTGCGCCGCGACGACAACAACACCTTCGATGACTTCACGACCTGGCGGCTGGCAGCCTCGCTCAAGGTTCCCGGCTCCCTCTGGCGGCCGCACGCCAGCGTGGGCACCGCCGTGAAGGTGCCAACCATGTTCGAGCAGTTCGGCTCGATCCCTCTGTTCTTCACACCCAACCCCGGTCTGCAGCCGGAGGAGTCCTTGGGCTGGGACGCGGGCATCGAATACACGTTTGCGGGCGGCAAGGCGGTTCTCGATGTCACCTATTTCAATTCCCGGCTCGAGAACAAGATCGATGGCTTTTTCTTCCTCCCCAACGGGACGTTCACCGCGGTCAACGTGCCCGGCACCAGCACGCGCGAGGGCCTGGAGGTTGCGGGCCGATTCAAGCTGTTGTCGAACGTCGGCCTCGGGCTGTCCTACACCTATCTCGATGCACGCGAACCGAACGGGTCGCGCGAGCAGCGCCGGCCGCCACACATGGCCCGCGCCGATCTCGACTATAGCTTTGCCGGCGGTCGCGGCACGGCGCGTTTGTCGACGGTCTACAACGGGGAGATCATCGACAAGGCGCCCTACGAGATCGGCACCTTCATCAACAGGCCGCAGACCGTGGGCGACTACTGGGTCGTCAACGCGGCCACGTCCTACAAGCTGCAGCCGGGCGTGGAGCTGTTCGCGCGCGTGGAGAATCTCCTCGATGCGCGCTATCAAGAGGTCTACGGCTACGAGGCCTCCCCGATCACGGCCTTTGCCGGCCTCAAGCTGACCTTCGGCGGGCGGGACGGGATCGGCGGCACGTGGGCAAAATAGGGATACGTTCGCTGGACGCATGGGGTGGGGGTGTCGGCCGCGTGCGCTTCGCTCTCACCCCCACCAGGAACGCCATCGGGCTTAGCCGGCCGGCGGCGTGCGAGGCCAGCGTTGCCCACGGCCGTCTAAGCCCGTGGCGTTCCAACCTCCCCCCTCGTTCCTGCCTCGGGCTCGCCCTCGGCACAGGGGGAGGAGGAGCTTGCCGCTCGCGATCCGCCTGGATACTGGTGGGCGCCGCACTTGCCCTTGGCGTGCAGGCGGCGGCGGCCGAAGCGCCGCGGCGCATCGTCTCGCTCGATTTGTGCACCGACCAGCTCCTGGTCGAGATGGTGGCGCGCGAGCGCATCGCCGCGGTGACGCATCTCGCCGCCGACCCCGCGGTGTCCGCCATTCCCGAGAAGGCGCGGGGCATTCCCGTCACGCACGGCCTGGCCGAGGACGTGCTGCGCTACGATCCCGATCTCGTGCTCGCGGGGCCGTTCGGGGTATCGGCGACCGTCTCCCTGCTGCGGCGACTCGGACGTAACGTGGTGGTGGTGCCGCAGCCCCAGGAGCTTGCCGGCGTCGGCGCCGCGGTCCGCCTCGTCGCCGCGGCGGTCGGGGCCGAAGCCAAGGGCGAGGCGATGATCGCCGGCTTCGAGCGGCGCCTGTCGCAGGTGCCGCCGCCCACCGGGGAGCCGCCCACGGCCGTGATCTACCAGATCGGCGGCGCGGTCTCCGGCCCCGGCAGCCTGGCCGACGCCGCGCTCGCGGCCGCCGGCTTCCGCAACATGTCGGCGGCCTATCGCCTGACGCGTGGGGGACAGGTGCCGCTGGAAAGCCTCCTCGCCCGCCCGCCGGACCTGCTCGTTCTGGCGAGCCATATCGATGAGTACCGCACGGCCGTGGCCGACAACCTGCGCCACCCGGCGCTGCGCCGGCTGCGCGAGCGCACGCCCTCCCTGGAGCTGCCGTGGCGCTACTGGCTGTGCGGCACGCCGCATATCGCCGATGCGATCGAGCGGCTGACGCAGGCGCGGGCCGGCATCGAGGCGCGCGGGCGATGATCGCGGTCTCCGGCAGGCGGGATGTGAAGCCGCTGCATCTGCTCGCGTGCCTGGCCATGGCAGCCCTTGCCGCGTTTCTCCTCTCGCTTGCGATCGGACCCGCCGGCTTCGGCATCGATGCGACCGGCGAGGCGCGTTCGCTGATCTTCACGGAGATCCGGTTGCCGCGCGCGATCCTGGGCGCGATGATCGGCGCCGCGCTGGGCCTGTCCGGCGCCGCGCTGCAGGGCTATCTGCGCAACCCTCTTGCCGAGCCGACGCTGGTCGGCGTCTCGGGCGGCGCGGCGC